>JAUXMA010000168.1 GCA_030623425.1 Rhodospirillaceae bacterium | reverse complement strand
GATCTCGCGGGCATGGATCTGCGGGACGCCCTGCTGTCCCAGGCCAATCTCAAAAAGGCCGATCTCGGCGGTTCCAATCTCAGGAACGCCAACCGCCGGCGCCAACCTCGAAAACGCCAATGTGGCGGGCGCCTACCTGCTGAAAGCGAATTTCTCGGGCGCCTATCTTAAGGAGCGCGAACCTGTCCGGTTCCGGCCTGGTCGGTCAGGTCAACCTTTGCGGCGCCGACATGACCGGTGCCAATCTCGCTGGAGCGCGGTTGGTGGGCGCAAGGTTGTCGGGGGCGAACCTCTCGCGGGCGGTTCTCGCCGGCGCCGATCTCAGCGGAACGATCTTGCAAGGCTTTCGCGAACACCCGGAACTGTTTGAAAGCGCGGAACAAGAGGCCGCCGTGGGAGCGGAAAATCCGGCGCCGGCTTACGAGCCCGTGGCGGAGGGCACCACGGACGCCGGCGCCGCGCCCGCCATGGCGGGCGAAGGTGGCCTTGTGCCAGAGGAAATGCCGCATGAACCGCCACCGGCCCAGCCCCCCGAACCCGCCGCCGCCTCCCGCGCCACCGGCCGCGCCGGCAGCCGTGCCCTTAACGAATGGCCTGATCCCTTCCGGCTCGGCTCCGTCATCCGCGGAACTGGCGAAGAAAAGCGCCGTCACCCAGGAGACTCTCCTGGCCGAACTGTTGAAGCCATCCAAATAGTCGATAGTCAGCCGACGCCGCCGCTGAACAAGGATTCCAAAGCCTTGGTCCAGTCTCCCGCCAGGGGTTCGTCACCCTTGCCGCCAGCGCCTTTCCCCGCCGCCGCCAACGGACAAGTATGGAAATTCCGCGATCCCCGCTATTGGAATTAAGTATACTGTCACCGAATTTCCTGTCACCGAATTTCGGAACCGCCATCATGCCAAGTTCGCCTCGAAATATTCACGGATATACCTGCCGGCGGACTCCCGGAAAGGCTGGGCGGCCCAAGGCAGACTGACGAGGATCCTGACGCTTCGGTCGAAGACCCGCACCACCCCCGACACTTCGATCCCCTTGATCTTTCCGGAAAACGAGAACTCATCGTCATCGCGCGCGAAATCGAGGCCACGCAACAAGGAGTCCCCGCCGCCGTTGGCCACCAGCAACCGCTGCAGTTTCGAAACGGCTTCGTCTCGGGAGAATTTATGCTCGATCTCGAGTTCGGCTTCCGCCATTGGCGAAACTCCCCAGTGAAAAGGCCACCTCCCGTGGGATTCCCAGGCGACGCTCCCCGGTGGTGGCTTCTTAGCTTGCGCTTGCGCTGGCGCCGATCAGGCTATCAAATCGCCAAGTTGATCCCAGTAATCCGGCGGCAACTCCTGAGCCAGCTTGAGCGCCCCGGCGCTGCCGTCGAAAGTGGGATCGGCGACCGTCGTCACCTCCACCTCGCCAAAGGTGCTCAATTTTTCGGCGATGAAGGAACCCAACCCCTTAATCCGCGAGCCGCCGCCGGCCATAATGATGTTCTTCAGGACGTCGCTCTGGTTCTCGGGCGGGAAACCGCGGATCAGGTTTTCGGCGGTCTCGATGATTTCGGGGATCAGGGATTCGCAGGCGGCCTGGACCTGGTCCGTGACGTCATACATTCCGGGCTTGCCATCGGCGCGCAATTCCACCTTGATCGACTTGCCGTTGTCGCCGACGAAGGAGTTTTCCTCCTTGATGGCGCAGGCCACGTAGGTGTTGATCTGCACCTCCGGGTAGCGCTCCTCGATCAAGGCCATGAGTCTTTCGTCGACGAAATTGCCGGCCCGGGCCAACGTCGCCTGGTCCTCGGCCTCCGGCAAGGTTCCCTTGAGGGCGGAGAGATCCACGGTTCCGGCGCCGATGTCGATGACCAGGGCGTTCACCAGCTTGCCTTGGCCATAGGCCACCATGAACGGCTCCGATACGACCAAGGCCATGTCCATCATCTCCTGCGCGATGTTCAGCAACAGCGACTTGTTGGCTCCGGAGGCGCGGGCGGGAACGCCGATGATGGCGCAAATCTCCTCGTTGGGTTTGGGCTTCGCGGCCTCGATCACATGCGACAAAAGGTGGCGCGCGACCTCGATATCCCGTTCGGAGTATTCGCGCAGCACCCCGTCCTCGAGGGGGCAACGGATATCGAGGTAGGAGCGTTTGTCGAGCGCTTCCTGACCGACGACATAGGCCGACCCCAAGAGCTTCACTCCGATGAGGTCCTTCGGATAGCCGACGACCGACCTCACCATATGCTTTGCGCCATGGTTCGACATGACCGCCGTCCGCGAGGTTCCCAAGTCGATCCCCAACAGCAGCCGCTTGCCTTTGTCGGCCGGCTTGTCGGCCGATTTTTGTTTATCCTTGCCAGGTGCTTTGGCCATTCCGTAATCTCCTTTCCGCCAGCGTCCTCCGGCTTGAGCGGACGGAACTCAAAACCAAACAACCACAACCAGAACTTTCTTTCATAATTCGCCCTCGGAAAAGACGCGCTTAGCCGTCCGCGGCGGCGCGCTCGCCGTTTTCGATGCCAGTCGCGGAGGCGATCTATTGATCGTCCGCTTTGTCCCTTTTGCCCGCCTTCTTCGTCAAGTCGAAGAGTCCCGAAACCACACCGCAGAAGAGGCTGGCGACCTCCTTGAACAGATACTCGACCGGAATCTCCTCTTGTTCGGGAGGCTTGGCCTTGGCGGTCCGGCTTGTGGTTTCGGGGGCCGCTTTCCTGGCCGGCTTCGCCTGGGCCGCGGCGGCGGTTTCCCGGACGGGCTTTGCTTGCGCCGCCTGTTTGCCCACCTTGACCGCCGCCCGTTTGCCCGCCTTGGCCGCCGCCCGTTTGCCCGCATTGGCCGCCGCCGCGGGTGTCTGCCAGTCGCTGGGCTTCGATGGAGCCGCGGTGACGCCGCCGGTTTTGGTTTCGGTTTCGTCTTTCTTTGGTGTCATTGGTCCCACCTTGTCCGGATTTGTGGGTCCTCCGAGTTGCAGTTCCCTGATCGCTTGCCGACCGAAATCCCCGGTCAGTTGTTTTCTTAGTTGATCCATGTCCAGCTCGTCATCGGAGGCCGTTTCCCCTGGCTCGCCTTCCACGGGCGGCGTCTCCTCCGCTCTCGATCGCGAGGCCGCGTCCGAGTTCTCCGAGGACGAAAGCCATGGGTTGACCATGTCGCCGGCGAGCACGGCGCCGACACCGTGTTTCCTGACGGTCCGATGGGGAGCGTGCCTCCTGACAACGCCCGTTCGGGGGCTTTTCATATTTGTCCAAGGCGATAAGTCGAAGATATCCACCCACTCTTCCCTGGCCTGTTGGCGTTCGGCGGGCCGCGGTTTGGCGCTGGCGCCGACCTTGATAACCGTCGGTGCCGGTTTTTTTACCGGCCGAGCTGACTTCATCATCGCCTCGAAGGCCAATTCCATCGCCGGTTTCCCGGCCACGGTCTTGCCCTTCGCGGAAAGCTTGCCGGACGGGAAACTTCTTAATAATGCCGTCGCCGACGTGAGGCTGGCCGCCGCCGTCTGCCGGCGCACGGCCGTTTTCCGTCCCTTACCGGCCTTGCTGCTTTTCGCCATCGACATCAAGCCTTCTTCAACAGGGCCATTGCCAATCTCCCGGGAACGGTCTCTCTTAGAGCCTGTTTGGGAAGTTCATCACGGATTGCGCCGCGTTTACAAGGTCTTGGGCTAGGAAGGCGGCGTGCCGCGATGCTGGAGGCATCGCAAGCGGCGGCCGACGACGTCCCAAGCCCTTTTTGGCCCATGCCAAATGGTTGGCAATGTAAACACGGCCCTTCGGGTTGACCTGGGAAGCGCTGCGTTCGCCATTTTCCCGCTCCCAATCCCTTCAAATGTTTAAATACATCAAAGTCTAAAGAATTTTATTTTCCGATGAACCGGAACGTCGCTTACCTCTCCCCGGCGAGAGCGTCCGCCAGTTCGATCTCTTCGTCCGACTGCTCTTTCTCGACTTTCAGGCTGTTGACATAACCGTAGATCGCCGCCGCCGCGATGACGCCCAGGATCAGCGGTCCCCAGATACCGAGACCGAGACCAAGGCCCAGCCCCTTGACCGGGACAAGGGCGCTTCCGGCCGCCGCCGTCTTGGTGCCGGCCGCCGTCGTTCCGGCGGCCTTGGCCGCCAGCCCCGCGCCTTTGCCGCCGCCGCCCACAACGAAACCCTTGGTGGTGCCGGCCGCCAGAATGCCTTTCGCGCCGGCGCCTTTCATGCCGGCTCCTTTCGCCGCGGCGCCTTTCGCAGCGGCGCCTTTCTTCGCAACCATGTCCAGGGCCGTCTCGCGGCCGCCCTCCATTTCGACTTCCGCCAAATTGCCGGCGGTTTTGGCGGCAATGCCTTTGGCGGCAGCGGCCCCGGATTGCGCCGTCAATGTTTGTGTCGCAACCATTGACCCAAGCTCCAAGTGTTTCGCCCCATTTGCTCGCCCGACTCGCCTGAAAATAAAGGAGTCGATCGCCCGGCAAAGGGCTCAAATTCTCTCGATACGGTCTTTCACCACACCCCCCTATCTCAACTTTAAGTTGTAGAAAGGGGATTCGCTAACTTTTAGTTCGCGTCGAAGTTTCCACGAAATGGCTTGTCTGTCAACACCATTTTCCAGTTCCTAATTCCTTCATTCCTAAAGCAAATAAGAACAACCAGCGAGGTCCCAACTCTCGACACAACCGCCGGT
>JAUXMA010000339.1 GCA_030623425.1 Rhodospirillaceae bacterium | reverse complement strand
TACCTCAGGGACGTGCTTCAGCGTATGGTCGATGGCTACCCCGTGAACCGTCTCGACGACCTCCTGCCCAGGAACTGGTCGCCAACGTCCGCCAACCCCTGACCTCAGTGCGACCACCGGACGCTTACGGATCAAGCAAACGGGGCCCAGCCAGACGGCAGGTTCAAATCGGGGGCCTGCAACCAGCGTTATTTGCAGATTTCCGAAGGATGGTTGCCTCTATCCCGCGATTTAAGAATTTCTAAAGGCGGAAACGGTTACATTCGCGGGGCCGTGAAGTACGCCCGCTAGGCAGAGAACGGAATATCGGAACACGTTTTCGAACCCGGTTCGTCGGCGGGCACCAAACGGCCAAGACGTGAGCCGCCGCTGGCGGCGCGCCGGGTGCCCGATAGCGCCGGCGTGCGGTGCCCGTGGCCATGCCGTAGATTGCATCATGACAGCACCGCACGTTCCTCTCATAACAGAGCCCGGTGACGGTCGCGAGGAGGCTCCACGCGACGGTGATCCCGCCAGTCAAGCTCGGGCCCATCCGCGCACGCCCTCGAAAGCGGGTCCCATCAAGCAGGAACCGACGGCTCTTTGGACGATGCCGGAGCACCTGACGGCGGACTCTGACCCGGAATCGGTAAGACGGGCGCTGGTCGATCAAGTGGTTCGCGTCGCCGGAAAGGATCAGGTTGCCGCGACCAATAGGGACTGGTTCGTGGCCTTGGCCAGCCTTGTCCGGGGGTACATGGCGGAACACTGGCTGCGCACCAGGCACCGTCTTCTCGAGGAAGATGCCAAGGTCGTCTATTACCTGTCCGTGGAATTCCTCCTCGGCCGGTCTCTCAGGAATGACATGATGAACCTGGGTCTTCTCGACGTGTGCCGGGAGGCGCTGACGAGTCTGGGTATCGACTTGGACGAGATTTACGGCTGCGAGATCGAGGCGGCGCTGGGGAACGGCGGCTTGGGACGGCTGGCCGCCTGCATGCTCGATTCCCTGACGACCCAAGGCTACCCGGCCCAGGGCTATGGTATCCGCTACGACTACGGGATGTTCAGGCAGCATATTCATGATGGATGGCAGGTGGAACAGCCGGAGAACTGGCTGCGCGTGGGCAATCCATGGGAAATTCCCCGGCCGGAAGTAAAGCACCAGGTTCGCTTCGGTGGCCGCATAGTGAAGTACAAGGACAGGAGCGGCACCGTCCGCTCCCATTGGGCCGACACGGACGAGGTCGTGGCCATGGCCTACGACCTGCTGGTGTCGGGACACGGTAGCGACACTGTCAACAGTGTTCGCCTGTGGTCGGCCAATCCTGTGGAAGAGTTTGACCTGCGACACTTCCACCAGGGGAACTACGAAGAAGCGATCAAAGAGAAGAACGAGTCCGAAAACCTCTCGCGGGTCCTTTACCCGGACGACTCCACGATCTTGGGCCACCAGCTGCGGATGAAGCAGGAATATTTTTTCATCTCTGCCTCGCTGCAGGACATCCTATCCCGGCACGAGAGGGCCAACGGCTCGCTCAACAGCCTGCCCGACAAGGTGGCGATCCATCTCAACGACACCCATCCGACCTTCGCTATTCCGGAAATGATGCGGCTCTTGATGGATGTGCACGGGTTCGACTGGGAAGCGGCATGGAATATCACCACGCGAACGTTCGCTTACACGAACCATGCCTTGCTTCCGGAAGTGTTGGAAACATGGCCTGTGGCCATGCTCGCGGAATTCTTGCCGCGACACTTGGAAATCATCTACGGGATCAATGATGGCTTTCTGAGATATGTGAAGCTGCGCGAACCGGATGACACGGACTTGCTCAACCGTGTGTCGTTGGTCGGCGAGGAAGGCGAGCGCCATATCCGCATGGCGCACTTGGCCATCGTCGGCAGCCATAAGGTCAACGGCGTCTCCGAGCTGCACGCCGATATCATGCGCAAGACCGTTTTCGCCGACTTCGACCACCTCTTCCCCGACAGGATCCTCGGCCGGACAAACGGGATTTCGCCGCGGCGCTGGTTGGTGCAGGCGAACCCTGGACTCGCCGCCCTCATAACCTCGCACGTTGGGCCCGGTTGGGAGACCCGCCTGGAGCGGATCGATGAACTGGGACCGCCGGCCGATGACCCAAGCTTCCAGGAAGAATTTCGGGCCATCAAACGCGCCAACAAGGAGCGCCTAGCCGACCTCATCGCCCATCATCTGAAAGTCGAGGTCAACCCGGCTTCCATGTTCGACATGCACATAAAACGCATCCATGAGTACAAGCGCCAGCTGCTCAACATCCTGTACGTGGTCGCCCGGTACAATCGCATCCGTGC
>JAUXMA010000299.1 GCA_030623425.1 Rhodospirillaceae bacterium | reverse complement strand
GATAAGGCGGTGCGCCGGTATCACCCTTTGCTCGGCGTAGGCGCCCGGCGGCAGGCCGGCGTAGGCGACCCGCCGGCCGACCTCGAAGCCGGCCGTTTCCGGGCCTAAGTCCTCGACGACGCCCGCCCCTTCCATGCCGATGACGGCGGGCAATTCCGCCAAGGGATAGAGCCCGCTGCGATGATAGACGTCGATGTAGTTGAGTCCGACGGCGGTCTGCCGGAGGCGAACCTCGCCGCGGCCGGGAGCGGCAACATCGACGTCCCGCCAACAGAGCACGTCCGGGCCGCCGGTCTCGAAGATGCGAATGGCCTTGCTCATGATTTGCCCCGTTCGCCGCTGGAAAGCGCGTCTGAAAAATTAACGTTCGACTATAAACCAATCACGTTTTCCCGGATCTTCCAAACGCAACAGGGCCTGCTTGGTGGCAATCCCGGCGCCGCCGGAATAGCCGCGCATGCGCCGCCCCGCGCCGACGACCCGATGGCACGGAATGAAGATAGGGATGGGGTTGGCCGCGCCAGCCCCGCCGACGGCGCGGGGGCCGCTTTTCAAGTCCAAAGCCATTTCCCCGTAGGTCCGGGTTTGGCCGTAGGGAATGCGTTCCATGAGCGTCCAGACGGCGATCTGAAAGGCGGTGCCTGGCGGTGCCAAGGGCAAATCGAAAACTTTCAGCCGGCCATCGAAATAAGCGTCCAATTGGCTCTTCGCCTCGATAAGCACTGGCGAGGGCTCGACATCGCTGGCCCGGCCCCAGCCAAGGGAAACGATGGCCGCCGATTTTTCTTGCAAGGTCAACGGCCCGAGCGGGCTCATCATGCAAAGATGGGACATGGATAAGAGTTTACAGTTTACCCAGCTCGTCCTTCAAGACATCCGCCTCGACGATCGGTAAACCGCAGGTCGCCCCGGCGCAAACGTAAGCCACCGGTTTCCCCCCCTTTGCCAAGCCCTTTCCCCGCGCCGGGTGGCTCGCTGGCAGTTCGGCGCCGGGGCCGGCAAGCGTCAGCACCCGCCGCCACGGCGCGGTCTCGAAGACGGCCCGGCGCAGGGCTCGGGTGGCCTTTTCCTCGGGCCTTCCGATGACGACGATCTGAACGGCCCTCTCGAAAAGCTCGAACCCGCCGGTCAAGCCTGGAAGATTAATCAAATGCTCGGGCGAGGCGCTGGAAAACACCCCGATCAGCTCTTCGCCGCGCTGCCGGTAGGTGGCATCGCCGGTTAGATAAAACAGCCGCGCCAAGACCTCGGCCATGGTGCCGTTGCCGGAAGGCTGGGCGCTGTCGGCGATGGTCTTGGAACGGGTGATGACATCGTCGGCATCATCGGCGGCGAGAAAATAACCGCCGCCCGAGGCGTCCCAGTGATGCCGATTGGCCAAGCCGACCCAGGCCTCGGCCCGCTCCAGATAGAGGCGCTCGCCGGTCGTCTCATAAAGGGCCAAGGCGGCCCGGCACATGTTGGCGTAATCGTCGAGCACGGCGGCGTGGCGCAAACGGCCGCGCCGCCAAGAATGAAATAAACGGCCGTTTTCGACCATCCGCCGGCAAACGAATGAAAATACGGCCTTGGCCGCTTCCAACCAGGCGGGCTCGTCGAAGGCGGCGCCGGCCTTGGCAAGAGCGGCGATCATCAGGCCGTTCCAGTCGGCGAGGACCTTGTCGTCGCGCCCCGGCGCCGCCCGCCTCGAGCGGGCTTCGAGAAGGATTTCGCGGCCCCTGGCAAGCTTGCTTTCCAAGGCTTCGTCGCCGTGTCCGCCGCCGGCGCCGCGGTTGAGAATGGTTTTCCCTTGCCAGTTGCCGTCCCTGGTGACGCCGTAGGTTTCCTTGAAAACCGGCGCCTCCGTCCCCAGAAGGCCGTCGATTTCGGCTTCGGTCCAGACGTAGTACCGGCCCTCTTCGCCCTCGCTGTCGGCGTCCATGGCGCTGGCGAAGGCGAACGTCCCGCCCTCTCCGTCGAGCCCATCGACCCGCATGTCGGCGAGCGCCCAGGCAATCGTTTCGCGCACCCGGGCGGCGTAAAGGGGATTGCGGGTGTCCACCCACACCTCGCCGAGAAGTTCTATGAGCTGGGCGTTGTCGTAAAGCATTTTCTCGAAATGCGGGACCAGCCACTTATCGTCGGTCGCATAGCGGGCGAAGCCGCCGGCCAAGTGATCGTAGAGCCCGCCTTCGCACATCTTGTCCAAAGTCAGCGTCACGGCCTGGCCCGAGAGGCTCGATCCGGTGCGCCGATGGGCCCGCCACAGGAAGGTGAAAAAACAGGGCTGGGGAAATTTCGGCGCGCCGACGGTGCCGCCCTCGACGAAATCGACCATGCGGACGGCCATTTCGGCGGCCTTGTCGATCAGGTCCATGGAAAGAGCCTCCGTTGCCGCCGGCCGGGCCAGTTCGCTCATCGCTTGCCTGATCGCCGATACGTTGCCGCGCACCCTTTCCTTCTGGTGGCGAAAAATCTCGGCGACGGAACGGAGAACGTCGGCAAAGGCAGGCAGGCCATGGCGGGGCGTTGGCGGGAAATATGTCCCGCCCCAGAAGGGTTCCCCGTCCGGCGTCAGGAACATGGTCAGGGGCCAGCCGCCCTGCTTGCCCATCAGGTTCAACGCCGTTTGGTGGACGGCGTCCAGGTCGGGGCGTTCCTCCCGGTCGACCTTGATGTTGATGAAAAGCTCGTTCATCACCCCGGCGACGGCCTCGCTTTCGAAACTCTCGTGGGCCATGACATGGCACCAGTGGCAGGCGGAATATCCGATGGAAAGGAGGATCGGCTTGTTTACCGCCCTGGCCTTGGCCAGAGTGGCCGAGTTCCAGGGATTCCAGTGG
>JAUXMA010000193.1 GCA_030623425.1 Rhodospirillaceae bacterium | reverse complement strand
GGCACTTTGGCCCATGCCAAATGGTTGGCAATGTAAACGCGGCCCTTCGGGTTGACCTGGGAAGCGCGATTGCGGCGTCGCGAATGCTTGACGATGTCCCGGCATCGCCGGCGCATCCGCTCCTAACACTCGCGCTTCCCAGGTCAACGCAACCCATGATGAACTTCCCAAACAGGCTCTTAGAGCGGGGCGGGCTGGCGCCGGTTACGGTGAATTCTTCTTGATGAACTTGGTGATCATGCCGGCCGGCAAGGGCCGACTGAAAAAATAGCCCTGAATTTCGTCGCACTGGTAATCGCGCAACAGGGACAGTTGCTGACCGTTCTCCACCCCTTCGGCTATAACCTTGCGGTTGAGGGTGTGTCCCATCGAGATGATGGTCCTGATGATTTCGGCGTCGTCCGGGTTGGTGGCGATATCGGCGACAAAAGTGCGGTCGATCTTGATGGTGTCGATGGGAAAACGTTTCAGATAGCTCAAGCTGGAATAGCCGGTGCCGAAATCGTCCATGGCCATGTGGATGCCCATCTCGTGCAATTCACCAAGGGCTTTGAGGGCACCGCCCGAATCCGACATCAGCAAGCTTTCGGTAATTTCCAGTTCCAGACCAGCCGGCTTGACACCGGTTTCCCGCAACACGCTCTCGACGATAAGGACGAAGGAGGCATCGCGAAGTTGGCGGGGAGACAGGTTGACGGCGATGCGGATCCGCGGCAGCCCCGCCTGTCGCCATTCCTGGTGTTGCAGGCAAGCGATGCGGATGGCCCATTCGCCCATTTCCACCACCTGCCCGGTCTCCTCCATGACGGGGATGAATTTGACCGGCGAGACCATCCCAAGGTCCGGGCTGTTCCAGCGCATCAAAGCCTCGACTCCGGTGATGCGGCCGCTTTCTATCTCCAGCTTGGGCTGGTAATGGAGGCTGAACTCACCCTTCTCCAGGGCCTTGCCGAGGCCGTTTTTGAGGACCATGCGTTCCTGCACCACGGCGTTGAGGTCGGCGGTGAAAAAGTGAAGGTTGGCCTTTCCCTGCTCCTTGGCGCGGTACATGGCGGCATCGGCGTTCCTGAGCAGTTCCTTGGCCTCGCTGGCGTCGTCGGGAAAGATGGTGACGCCGATACTGGCCGAGACGAAGGTCTCGTGCCCCTTCAGGTGAAACGGCTTGGCCAGCGCATCGAGGACGCGTTGGCCGACGAGAGGCGCGTGGCGGGGATCGACCAGGTTGGGCATGATGATGGTGAATTCGTCGCCGCCGAGGCGCGCCACCGTGTCGCCTTGGCGCACGCATGTGCCAAGCCGCCCGGCCGTTTCCTTCAACAGCAAATCGCCGATGTCGTGGCCGAGGGTGTCGTTGACCAGTTTGAAGCCGTCCAGATCGATGAACATGAGGGCCAATTTCCGGTCCGTGCGGGACATGCTCGGCAGCGCCAAGTTCAGACGATCTTGAAAAAGGCTGCGGTTGGGAAGGCCCGTCAAGGTGTCGTAATTGGCCTGGTAGTGAATTTGTTCCTCGGCCTTTTTGCGTTCGGTGATGTCGCTGATCACGGCGGCGTAGTGCTGGACCTTATCCTTTTCGCCGGTAATGGCGGAAAAGGACAAGCGCTCGGCATAGTCATCGCCGTTTTTGCGCTTGCTCCAGAATTCCCCTTCCCAGCTGCCCTTGGCCTTGATCGATGCCCGCATCTGCTTGTAAAGATCGCCTTTTTCGCGAAGGGTTTTGTAGAAAGGCGGCGTTTTTCCGATCACCTCCCGAGTGGTGAAGCCGGTAATCTGGGTGAACGCCGGATTGACGGCGGTGACCTTGAAGTCGGGATCAACAATGACCACCGCTTCGGTGAGGTTGTCGATCACCTTGCCGGCGAGGCGAAGACTCTCTTCGGCTTGGCGGCGTTCAGCGACTTCCCGGGTCAGTTCGCGAGTGCGTTCCTCGACCCGCGCTTCCAAATCGTCGTGAGCCCTGCGGAGTTCTTCCTCGGCCCGTTTGCGTTCGGTGATGCCGCGGATGATTCCGGTGAACAAGCGTTGCCTGCCGTGCCGCAACTCGGTAATGCTTATTTCCAGGGGAAAAACGGAACCGTCCTTGAGTTGTCCCGTCTGCTCGCGGCCGGAGACGCCGATAATTCTTGCCTTACCCGTCCGCATATATTTCCGCAGATAGCCGTCGTGTTTGCGGCGATGAGGTTCGGGCATGAGGATGTTGACGTTTTCCCCCACCACCTCGCCGGCGCGGTAGCCGAAAATTTTCTCGGCAGCGGGATTGAAGGAATGGATGATGCCCTTGTCGTCGATGCTGATGATGCCTTCGGCAACCGTATCCATGATACCACGCAGCCTTTGTTCGCGCTCGCGCAAGGCCTCGGCGGAACGGACCCGCTCGGTGATGTCGCGAACCTCCATCATGAACGATCGATCGCCGGCCGGACCGTATGACATGACGGCGACTTCCACGTCGATGACCTTCCGGTCCATGCGTAGGAACTTGAGCGGCAAAGACGTCTCCTCGCCGATGAAATGTTCCATTCCCTCGGTGATGATCTCGCGGTAATCGGGATGAACGAGAGCGGTTAATTCCCGCCCGATCAACTGCGCCGCATCCTTGGCCTTCAGCATCCGCACTCCGGCCGCGTTGACATAAGAAACCTTGCCCCGAAGGCATATGCAAATCATGTCGAGAGAGTTTTCGACAAGATGCCGATAACGGGTTTCGCTGCGCAGGACGGCCTCGGCCGAGCGCAATTTTTCGGTAATGTCGCGAGCCTGAACGATGACCGTTTGCGCCGCCGGTGGCCCGATCGGCTTGATCAGGACCTCGGCGTCGACGCCACCGCCTTTACGGGGCGCGAACTTAACAGGCAGGAAACTGTTTTCCCCAGCCCGGCAGGCGAGCAGGCCGGCGACCATGTCCCGGTAGTCGGGATGGACGAAATCCTCGAACCGGCGGCCGACCATTCTTTTCGACGAGACAAGGCCGAGCATTCTCGTTCCGGCGCCGTTTATGTAAGCGATCAGACCTTTCCGGCATAAGCTCACCAGGTCTTTCGTTTCCTCAATGTAACGGACCACCCAGTTTTCGTCCGTCGGCAAGGGAACGATCTTTCCGTCGCCGGACAGAGCCTTAGTATTCCCCTTTTGCTTGTTGCCGCCGCGCCTCGCCACTGCTTGGCCGTATTTGGTCATCGCGCCGTTCCCGTGGTCGCTCTCCGCCATGCCATTGGAGCAATATTATAACTTGGGTTGAATGGCATTGAAAACAACGGACTGCGCGGAGACGTGATACGCCCGCTCCGCCGGCAACGGCCGCGCCGCTTTCCCATGTCGCCATCATGACCGAAAAACGGATCGGCAAGGAACGGGATTGTCCATGCTCGTCAAGACTTTGGGAATTTCCTGTTGGCCGCGAGCTTGCCGATGACGCGCCCGATTTCCTCGTCCCAGGCCACTAGGCGCCGGCGCTGTCCTCGAACATCACCAGTTCCGCCGCCGCCATGTTCATGCACGAGAACTCCTTGCAAACATGATTGTTTTGCAACATGTTATGATGTTTTTCTTATTAAGAATATAAAGACGCCGTTTTCCTCGCCGCTTTCCAACAGCTCGTTGCCGGTGGAGTGGCAAAACGCCTCGAAATCCCGCGCCGAGCCGGGATCGGTGGAAAGCACTTGCAGGATGTCCCCGACGGCAATCTCCTTGATGGCTTTCCGGGTTTTCAGGATCGGCAACGGGCAGTTCATTCCCTTCGTGTCAAGCATGGCCGTCATGGCGTGTTCTCTCTACTTTTCATCTCACTCCGATGTTGGAATATTCTTGACGACGCCCGGTCGGTTCCTGTCCGAAGGCACAAGCGGAAACGATGGCAAACCTGTTGTTGGCGACGACGCTATTCAGAAATTTAGAAAAAACCGAATATGCTTTTTATCTCATATAACGATACTATAGTCAAAGGATGGAAGGACTAGTGGCCTGTATCATCTAAATTATACCCCTACGATCGCTTTTCCCGTCCCCTCGGTAGGAGGGAGGGCGCAGGCGATGCCTGCCCAACGGCCAGCCTTTCCGACGCCCCGAGGGGACGGGAAAAACGACCCTTAAGGGCGGCGGGGGGGGGGGGGTGG
>JAUXMA010000268.1 GCA_030623425.1 Rhodospirillaceae bacterium | reverse complement strand
GCCAACTGGGCTTTTCCCGCATCAGACTGATGACCAACAACCCGGACAAGGTCTCGACGCTCTCCGCCTGCGGCGTCACCGTCGAGGACCGGGTTCCCCACAGCTTCCCTGCCAACAAACATAGCGAACTTTACCTCAAGACGAAAGCGGCGCGGAGCGGGCATATTTTTTAGATAAACCGAACCCACTTCGCGGGCCTGACCAACCGCCCGGAATCCGCTCCAAGGGCGGCAGATGTTGCCCACAACCATCCCTCCATCCGCCGAAAGTTATGCATTAGGCCTTTGATTTATTTTGTTTTTCGTCATGGCATGGGGCTTGCTTTTAAAAAGCAAAATTTAAAAGGAAAACATGACGGGAAGAGAGTTTCCGATGAACGCTTCAATGAACAGCCTGGAAAACCAACTGGCCTATATCGAGCCGCCGGCGTTGCAAAGGACCGGCGAAAGCCCGGCCGCGTCGGCCGCCGGTTCGGGCTTTCAGCCTTTTGGGGACGATGGCTTCACCTTTATGGATTTTCTCGACATCATCAATCCCTTGCAGCATCTCCCCCTGATTTCCAACCTTTACCGACACTGGTCCGGCGATACCATCGATCCGATTCCCCGCATCGGCGGCGGCGCCCTGTACGGCGGTCTTATCGGCGCCATTTCCTCGCTGATCAACGTCATCGTAGATGAAACCACCGGCAATGATATCGGCGGCCATTTCCTGGCTTTCCTGTTGGACGAAGAACCGGCGCAAAAGCCAGCCGGGGAACCGGTCCAAATCGCTACCGCCTTCGGTCAAGATCAAGACCGGCCCGGGCAAGCGGCGGCGGCATCGCCGATCGGCACCGAAATCGACGTCCTTTACTGGGCGCAACAGGAAGCCTCCCTTCGCCAACAGGCTCAGCATCGGAACAGGCCCGAAATTAAGGTCGCCGCCGCTGACCTGGCCGGCGCCACCGCCCCCTTGGGCGGCTGGTTCTCGGAGGTCATGCTGAAGTCCATGGAGAAGTACGAACAAGGCGCCAGTCTCATGGCCCCCCGGCCACGGCCCGCCGTCAATTCGGAATACTAGTACACCCCGGCGGGATTCCTGGAAATTCGGTGACAGCATACTTATTTCCCAGATCGGGAATTCCGCGACTTCCATGCCTGACGATTGGAATTAAGTATGCTGTCACCGAATTTCCGTTGGAGCGGTCGATACACGGTTTTCAATGAATCTTCTTTTCAGCGGCTAAAATCTCCGTTTCCTTCGCGCCCAGGCGTGATCGCGGTATAACCCGCTCATGGATATCCAGGTCCAGCCGCCGGGGGTTTTGTCTTGGCGGCGGCGCCAGGTCCGTTGCGCCATCGGCTTTGGCGGCATTGGCGAGGGCAAGCGGGAAGGAGACGGCGTCACTCCCGTCGGCTGTTTTCCCCTGCGCCGGGTGATGTACCGTCCCGACCGGCGGCCGCCGCCCGGCAGCGCCCTTCCCCGCCGCCCGATCACCCCCGCCGACGGCTGGTGCGACGATCCCGCCGACGCCAACTACAACCGCTTGGTCCGTCTTCCATGCGCGGCCCGGCATGAAGCCCTGTGGCGGGACGACGGCCTCTATGATGTCCTTGTCGAACTGGGCTATAACGACGACCCGGTCATCGCCGGGCGCGGCAGCGCCATTTTTTTGCATGTCGCCGGCGCCGGCTATCCCGCCACCAGGGGCTGTGTCGCCATCGGCCTGGCGGACCTTTTGTCGCTGCTCGGCGAGTGCGATGCGAAGACGCGGCTTTGCGTTAGAGCGGATCGTGATTGATGGATCGCCTTTGGCGATTCCAATCAATCTGGATTTGCTCTAGGCCGACGCCGCAATGAACGGTTGGCGTTCGCCGAAGACGGCCGTGCCGACCCGGACCAGGGTGGCGCCGAAGCGAACCGCTTTTTGGTAATCGGCGCTCATCCCCATGCTCAATTCCTCGAGCCCGTTGCGCCCGGCGATCTCGCCCAACAGGGCGAAATGAAGGGAGGCTTCCTCGTTTATGGGCGGGATGCACATAAGGCCCTTCAGCGGCAGGCCGTACTCGTCGCGGCAAGAAGCGATGAAAGCGTCGGCGGCGGCGGGGAGAACACCGGCTTTCCGAGGTTCCTCGCCGGTATTGACCTGAATCAAACAATCAGGCCGGCATCCGCTTTTTTCCATCTCGATGGCCAGGGAGCGGGCGAGGTTGGGCCGGTCGACGGTTTCAATGACGTCAAACAGGGAAACAGCGCGGCGCACCTTGTTGCGCTGCAACGGTCCGATCAAATGAAGGCGGGTGCCGGCGAAGGCTTGTTTCAAATCGGGCCATTTGGCCTCGGCCTCCTGGACCCGGTTCTCGCCAAAGATCCGGTGACCGGCGCGCAACGCGGCGCCGATGCGCGGGGCGGGATGGGCCTTGCTGACGGCGACAAGGGAAACGGCCGCCGCCGGCCGTCCGGCGGCCTGGGCGGCGGCGGCGATGCGGGCTTTCACGGCGGCCAAATTTTCGGCAATATCCACCTCGCTGCCCATTGGCGCACCCATGACGATCGGTCGAAACCAGGAAAAGAATGAATCGAACGGTGGCGAGCCTAGCAGACCTGGCATGGCGGCTCAATTGGCGACGCCGGCGCTTGCCGGTTGCGGGGAACGGAGACAAGGCTTTTCCGCCGCTGATTCTGATGACCGACAGCCTAAGGCTGCCCGATCCCCTGGCGGCGGTTGCCTCTTTGCCCGCCGGCAGCGCCGTCATCCTGCGCCACTATGAGGCGCCCGGCCGGCAAGACCTGGCCCGCGAACTGGCCGTCTTGTGCCGGCGGCGGCGGATCCGGCTGCTGATCGGCGGCGATGCAAGACTCGCTTATGCCGTCGGCGCCGATGGACTTCATCTGCCGGAATGGCTGGCCAGGCGGGGTCCCGGTAAGTGGCGGCGCTGGCGGCGGGCCGACTGGATCGTCACGGCGGCGGTGCATTCGCCGGCATCTCTTTTCCGGGCCGCCGGCGCCGGCGCCGACGCGGCGCTGCTGTCGCCGGTGTTCGCCACCGTCAGCCATCCCGATGTCAGGATGCTGGGACCGCTCAAATTCACCGCTTGGTGCCGATTGAGCCCGCTTCCGGTCTATGCCCTGGGCGGAATCTCGGCGGCCAACGTCCGCCGCCTTAAAGACTGCGGCAACGTCGGTTTCGCCGGGATCGGCGGG
>JAUXMA010000313.1 GCA_030623425.1 Rhodospirillaceae bacterium | reverse complement strand
TATGTCGGGATACATCACAATCTAAATTTTTCCTGTTCGCATCTGTTTGAAGAATACGGAGGTTGCGGCGGTGGTCTGTGCCGCCTTTTGCGACGGGGTTTCTGTGGTCTATTTCCCAACTTTTTTCACCTGATTTCCCGTATGACGGTTTATAAACCTCGTTCCCTGCTTTATCTCGTCGATATAAATCAGGGTTTTTGCCTCGAACTTTCTGGGCATGTTCCCAGGCCCATTCAATGTCATCTTTCTTAACTGCCTCAAATTTTGCCGCCTGTGCGGCAATTGGTATTGCGAATTCAAGCCTTTCGTATGGAACCTCGGGCACAATACGTCCATTTTTGGCTTTGTTCAGTCGTACCAAACCGTATCGCTCCATTGTGTGAAGCGTTCTGGATAGATTGCTCTCGGCGCGTCCGGAGAGTTGCGCCAGTTCCTTCATCGAGGCGGGGCGCGCCCGCTGAATAAGCTCCAAAAGGAGCTGGTTTTTGCTGGATAGTACTTGCGCCAGCGACTCCAGTGACGCGAACCAAACCTTCGGTTCATTAGGCCCAGGCACATGTTCACCACGCGCCATGGCGATAGTTCGGGCGCGCATTTCATCTCTGGATGCAATTCCGATATGAAGCACTTTGGCGTTTTTATTCACTGGACACCCTCCTTTTTTAGATAGTCATAAACGGCGTCCCAGAAATCCACGAGAAGAGTTTCGGCGTCTGTGTAGCTGTACAGTTCCACCATTTCTCCCCTGTGAACATGGTCGTTCAGGGTGGTTTTTTCTTTGCGGGGCCTTTGCCGATACTTATTGGGTGAGCATTGTCGAAACAGACCACACGATCATCATTAGGCGCAAAGAGGCAAAGGCTATATTTGATTCCGTGGAGTCTTGCGGTGGTGGCGGTAACTTGGCGAGCCTTAAAGCTTACCCAGTAGCCGTTGCCAACTTCCATGATCTCGCCATCAAGTATCAGCAACCTTTCTAAAAATTTATCACCCACTGGCATCAACTTATCATCTGATGATAACTACGTAAAGGGGTTTTTATGCGCGCTATATCAAACGCTTATAGCACAAAATAGGCTGCGATTCCCGGTTGAGGATTTGTTTAAGGCAGACTTTAAAATGGCTATGGCTCATGCTGGACTTAGATGCGCGCCCAGAAAACAGTCCGCCGATAGGTAAGGTGCTTTTCCTTGCATTACCGGCAGATGCCCTTTATGCCGCGTTTGCAGATCGAGACGTGGTTTTCGGCCTTGGTCGGCGTCTCCGGCGCCGGTGCAATGTCAAGATTTAAGGAATCGACGGCGATGCGTGTAATAGTTTCAGCTCTGCTCTTCTTCGCCGCCGTCGCGGCGGCGGTGTCGGTCAATGTCGCCTGCCTGGCGGCCGATTACATGACCGGCATGCGCGCCTACGAAGCGAAGGATTACGAGACGGCCTTCCGGGAATTGCGGCCCCTGGCGGAAGCTGGCGACGCCCTCGCCCAATACCGCCTTGGCGTCATGTATCTCCGGGCTCAGGGCACCGTCAAAGACGAAGCGGAAGCGGTGAGGTGGTTTCGCGAGGCGGCGGGGCGGGGCCACAAGGACGCCCGTTTCAATCTTGCCTACATGCTCGCCAACGGGACCGGCGTGGCGAAGGACGAGGCCGAGGCGGCGCGCTTGTTCCGAATCATGACCGAAGGGCAAGGCGACGTAGAGGTCGAAATCATCGTATACGCCATCGATTATTTCGGCGGGCGTGTCCCCGCCAATTGGCTGGAAGGGGCGAAATGGCTTCGCCAGGAAGCCGAGAAAGACGTTCCCGAGGCCCAATTCCTGACTTGCGCGATCGAGCTTATCGGCCATCGCCGCCGTGAACAGGGAGTCGGCTGGTGCCGACGGGCCGCGGCCAATGGTTTTTCCTACGCGCAATGGAACCTGGGCAAATATTACGAACAGGGCACCGGCGTCAAAGCCGATCTATCGGAAGCCTTGAAATGGTATCGCCTGGCGGCTGAAGACGGTGACGGCCGGGCGCAGTTCGAATTGGCGCGACGGCATTTATTGGGAATAGGTCTCGGCAAGGATCTCAAGGAAGCCGTCAAATGGGCCGGCAAGGGAGCCCAGCAAGAACATCCCGACGCGCAAGCGCTTCTTGGACTGCTGTACCTCAAGGGCCGGGGGGTCGAACGGGATGCGGCGAAGGCGCTGGATTTGCTGCGCCAGGCCGCCAACCGGAACAGCGCCCCGGCGCAAGCCGCCTTGGCTTCGTTCTATCTGCACGGACGGGGCGTTGGCCGGGACATCGCCGAGGCCCATAAGTGGATGATCCTTGCCCAGACCAGGGAGGCGGAGGAAATCGACCTTTTCGGCGATAGCTTGCTGGTCGAGGAATTCTTGCGGATCAAGGAAGGCTTGAACATGTTCGCCAGTGCCGAACAAACGATCGAGGGCTTTCGCCGGGCCTGGGACTGGCGCGCCAGTTACCTGAAACAGCGAGATTCGAAACGCCTCGTTGAAAAGATGAGAGACGCCAGCCGATCCCGGCGAAAGCCATGATCCTGGACCGCCGTGAAAGGCGGCAAGCGCCGGCTGACGTCAACCCTTGGAGCTACACTTTCTTGGCCTGACATGGCATCCCATTAATCACCCCTTCAACACAACATCTTGACAAACCGCTGCGGTTTATGCATATATACTGTTAACTTCGACTAGGTGTCTCCGCGCCGCCGGCATCCCTTGCCGGGCC
>JAUXMA010000330.1 GCA_030623425.1 Rhodospirillaceae bacterium | reverse complement strand
CTTGAGCAACCGTCCCACCAATGGATCATCTTCTTTTTCCCAAAAGCAGCGAAGGTGCTTGGCTTTTGAAGTCCCGTTGTCTTCATATTTGCCGCCGTAAATATCGATGTTGACAGCATCATGCACAAACTCCTGAAAAGTGCGGTCCGAGAAATCCAAGACGTAGCCACCGCCCATATCAAGGAAGTCTTCAAGTTGCCGCTTTTCTGAGAACGTCAGACTGCTCATGCTACGGCCTCAACCTGCCCCTGTGCGTCGCCGACGCGGATTTCTCCGGACATGAGTTTAGGGAGGAGCGTGTCGCGAAGTTGGGCGAGGGTTTGTGACTGCCTAAGATACAGGCTCTTCGTGAGTAGTCCCACCAAGCACACCACGATTACTCTATATCCTATCGTTGCTCATGACCCCTCCCCGTCTTTTCCCCACCCCGCCGCCGACTCGTCGTCCGTGGTCCGGGCCTCGACCCAACGGCTTCCTTCCGGCGTCCGTTCCTGTTTCCAGAACGGCGCCTTGACTTTCAGCCAGTCGATGAGAAACCGGCAGGCCTCGAAGGCGGCCTGGCGGTGAGCCGAGGCGGCGGCGACCAGGACGATGCGCTCGCCCGGCCGCAATTCACCGTAGCGATGAATGATCAAGGTTTCCTCCAGGGGCCAGCGAGAGCGCGCTTCCGCCTCGATTTCGGCCAAGGCTTTTTCCGTCAACCTCGGATAGTGTTCGAGGGTCATTTCCACGACCGGCCTGTCGCCGCCGCCGAAGTCGCGGACCAGGCCGACGAAGGAACAAACCCCGCCGATGGCGTGGTTGCCTTGCGACAAGCGCGCCAACTCGGCGCCGACATCGAAATCCTGGCGTTGAACCCTGATCATGACGTTAGCCCCCGGTCACCGGCGGGAAGAAAGCCACCTCGTCCTCGGGCGCAAGGGCGTGGTCGATGGCGACGTGCTCCTGGTTGACGGCGACGCGAACAACCGAAAGGTCCGAAAAGGCCTCGGCGAAGCCGCCGCCGCGGCCGCTGATCCAATCGATCAGGGTGCGAACGTCCGTCACCGCGGCGGGCGGCTGGACTTCCTCCTCGCCAACCCCGGTCTTCTCGCGCAGCCAGGCGAAATAAAGCACTTTCATGAGCTGACCTCGCTGAAGGGAAGAAAATCCACCATCTCGCCTTTGTTCACCGGCCCTTGATCCTCGCTGAGTTCGACAAGCCCGTCGGCTTCGACCATGGAGCTCAAGATACCGGAACCGCCGCCGGGATATTTGACGGCGGCGAGCTCGCCTCGGTCATCCCTGACCAGGCGGGCGCGCAGCCACTCACGCCGCCCCGCCTTTTTGTCATGGGCGAAATCGGCGCGGACGCGGTAGAGCGGCGGCTCGATGTCCGTCCGCCCCGAAAGCAGGAGCACCACCGGCCGGGCAATGCGCATGAAGGTGACCATCGCCGCCACCGGGTTGCCGGGCAGGCCGACGAAGGCCGTTTCCCCGACCTGGCCCAAAGCGATGGGACGGCCCGGTTTGATGGCCAGGCGCCAGAAATGGAGTTGGCCCAAGGCCTCGACGGCGGCCTTGACGTGGTCTTCCTCGCCGACGCTGACACCGCCCGAGGTGACCAGAAGATCGTGCGCCGCCGCCGCCGGCGCCAGGGCCTCGCCGATGGCGTCCTCGTCATCGGGCAGGATGCCGATGTCGGAAACCGCGCAGCCCAACCCCTCCAGCAGCCCCATGACGGTATAGCGGTTGGCGTCGAAAATGCCGCCTTCGGAAACCCCGTCCGCGGGATCGAATACCTCGTCGCCGGTGGAGAACACCGCCACCCTGAGCCGCTGGTAAACGGTCAGTTCCGAGCACCCCACCGACGCCGCCAGGCCGACCTCTTGCGGCCGCAGGAGCTTGCCGCGTTTGATGATCGTCGAGCCTTTTTTCACGTCCTCGCCCTTGAACCGCCGGTTGGCGCCGCGTTTGAGCCCCGGCGGCAGGATCACGTGATCGCCGTCGATGCGGCAGTCTTCCTGCATGAACACCGTGTCGGCGCCATCGGGCATGGGCGCGCCGGTGAAAATGCGCAAGGCCTCCCGGCGGCGGGCCGGAGCGCGCAAAGGGTGTCCGGCGACGGCCCGGCCGGT
The DNA here is from genome assembly GCA_030623425.1 of Rhodospirillaceae bacterium. Lineage (GTDB taxonomy): Bacteria > Pseudomonadota > Alphaproteobacteria > Rhodospirillales > 2-02-FULL-58-16. The sequence goes on along the minus strand of JAUXMA010000330.1, from coordinate 373 downwards.
CACCCGCAGCCGCGTCTCGCCGTCGCCATCCAGGTCGTCGAAAAAGACGGCGAAACCGTCGACGGCCGAATTGTCGTGCGGCGGCACGTCGCGGCGAGCAACCACGTCGGCGGCGAGGACACGCCCCTGGGCTTCCCTGATCGCCACCGCCTCGACGCCGGTCACCGGGGAAAGCCTGCCGACAAGCAGGGCAATGCCCTCGGCAAGGGGCATCAGCCCGTCGCCGGCGCTGAAACAATCGTCCTTGAGCCTAGTGGCCTGTATCATCTAAATTGGACCCCATCGGGCGGTCTTGCGAGGTTTCCGGCTAGGAGCGCGTCGTGCCTGCCTGCGCGAAGCCGGAGCTTCGCTTCGGCAAAGGCAGGCCGTGGTG
>JAUXMA010000315.1 GCA_030623425.1 Rhodospirillaceae bacterium | reverse complement strand
GTTAAATAGTCGCGGTGGATGGCCAGCACCAGATCGGGGCGCGAGCGGGTCAGGATGTCGGTGCAGTTCTCTTGCCCCCAGTAATCCTTTTCGATATCCAGATCCTCGGCCTGCACCCGCGAACCCATGGCCCCGTCGCAGAGCAACACCCTGTCCGCCAAGACATCGAGCAAATGCCCCATCACCGGGCTTCCTTGCCGGCCGCCGGCGGCGGGCGGACGCCTAGGATGTGGCAGATGGCGAAGGTCAGATCGGCGCGGTTGAGGGTGTAGAAGTGAAAATCCCCGACGCCGCCGGCGTGAAGGACCCGGCATTGCTCGGCGGCGATGCTGGCGGCGACGAGCCGGCGGGTTTCGGCGTCGTCGTCGAGACCGGCGAAAAGATCGCCCAGCCAATCGGGAACGTTGGTTCCGCAAGCCTCGGAGAACTTCTTCACTTGCCGGAAATTGCTCACCGGCAGGATGCCCGGGGCGATGGGAACGTCGATACCGGCGGCGCGGACCTTGTCGAGGAAGCGGAAAAAGACCTCCGGGTCGAAGAAATACTGGCTGATGGCGCGGCTGGCGCCGGCGTCGATTTTGCGCTTCAGGTTGTCGAGGTCGGCTTCCGGGCTTTTCGCCTCCGGGTGGGTTTCCGGAAAGGCGGCGACGCTGATTTCGAAATCGGCGATCCTTTTCAGGCCGGCCACCAGGTCGCTGGCATAAGCGTAGCCGCCGGGGTGGGGACGATAGGCGCCGCCGCCATCGGGCGGATCGCCGCGCAAGGCGACGATATGACGGATGCCCTCGTCCCAGTAGCGGCCGGCGATGTCGTCCACTTCTTCCCTGGTGGCGCCGACGCAGGTCAGGTGCGCCGCCGGCTTGAGGCCGGTTTCCCTGAGGATGCGAACGACGGTGTGGTGGGTGCGCTGGCGGGTCGAGCCGCCGGCCCCGTAAGTGACCGAAACGAAGGCTGGGTCGAGCGTCTCGAGACGTTCTATGGAGGCCCAAAGACTTCTTTCCATTTTCTCGTTTTTGGGCGGAAAGAATTCGAACGACACCTTGACGCCGCTGGGCGGGGGCAAGGCGACGGCCAACTTCGGATGCTCCCGCCGGCCACTAATCACGTTGCTCAATTGATCATCCCTTCCCGGCTTTGCCGGCGGCCTTGGCCGAAGCCAGCCACAGGCTGACGGTCAAGGGATCGCCCGGTAAATGGACGGTTCGTTGATGTTTGAGGTGGGCGGCGGCGAACCAGGCGGCGACTTCCTTGTCGCCGAAACCGAGGCGCCGGTGTTGGTGTTCGAGGCGCAATTCCTCGATATCGTGAGGGGCGAAATCGACGATCAGCATGCGCCCGCCGGGGCTGAGCATCCTCGCCGCCAAGGCGATGGCGCGGCCCGGATCGTCGAGGAAATGCAGGACCTGATGAATGGTCACGGCGTCGAAGCAATTCTCCCGAAACGGCGGCTGATAAATATCGCCCTGGCGGACCGCGCAATTGGCCGCCCCCGCCCGTTCCAGGTTGGCGCGCGCCACCGCCAGCATCTCGCAAGAGAGGTCGACGCCGCGGCCGCGATGGATGTCGGGGGCGAAAATTTCCAACATCCGGCCGGTTCCCGTTCCCAGGTCCAACAGCTCGTCGGTTTGGCCAAGGGGAAGGAGCTTCTTGATCGTCCGTTCCACCTTGGCGTCGTCGGCGTGGAGGGAGCGCAGCCTGTCCCAGCTCTCGGCGTTGCGGACGAAATAGGTGGCCGCCGCTTGGCTGCGTTGCCGCTTGACCTCGGCCAGGCGTTCCCGGTCAAGGGCCAGCGCCCGGTCGTCTTCGGGCAGGAGGGTTAACAGCCGCCGGGCGATGCCGGCGGCGGCGCCTTCCTGGACCAACCGGTGGAATACCCAACTGCCCTCTCCGAACCGCTCCAACAGGCCGGCTTCGGTGAGCAGCTTGAGGTGGCGCGACACCCTGGGCTGGCTTTGCCGCAAAATGCCGACCAGCTCGCTGACCGTCAATTCACCGCCGGCGCAAAGGGCGAAGAGACGCAACCGCGTCGGTTCCGCCACCGCCCGCAAGGCCGCCAACAAAGCGTTCATCGAATTGGCCTTCCCATAAAATCAGAAAAAGATATGTATATATATTTATATATTTAAATTTCATTTAAGTCGAGAGGGGTTTCGCCGGCGGCGGCGCCAAGGCAGCGGCGTTCGATGGTATCCCGGAAGGCTGTGTCGAGCCCGCCGAAGCCGCGCTGGAAGCGAGAGGTTAATTTTAACACAGAGAACTAAAGAGGAGGCAGACAAGGCACGGAGATCACAGAGAAACGTTAAATTGGCTCTGGCCCCATTTCTCGATATCGGAATTTAAATGCGTATGGTGTCCCCCGACTGCCCCGACTGAATTTAAATGCGTATGATGCCCCCCGACTGTTTACAACGAGGTATCCCATGCGTATCGGCCTTTCCGGATTGATGTTTTCGTTCGCCCTCGCCCTGGCGGTGGTGGCGGCGCAGGCCGCCGAAACCCCTTCGCCGGCGACCGCCGAACCGGTGCCGGCCGTAACGGAATCCGCCTCTCCGGCGGGGCGGGGAAACTTCGATATCCGCTTGGAGCACCTTAAGGAAACCACCCGTCTGCGCACCGAGTCCCTGGAAAAACTGATCGAAAGACAGGACGAACGGATCGGTGACCTTCACGCAAAGGCGGTTTGGTTTTCAATGATCATCACTCTGCT
>JAUXMA010000244.1 GCA_030623425.1 Rhodospirillaceae bacterium | reverse complement strand
GAACTGTCGCCCTCGGTTCCGCCATTCATTTCTTGCCGGAGGGGTGGCCCCGATCCAAGGGGAAGTCGAGGCTGCCGCTACGCGGCACCGCGCATGGCGCGGCTTCGGCCTTGAGTTCCCCTTGGATCGGGGCAAAATGACCGGCACGGGATGAATGGCGGAAAGGGCGGAGCACTAAGCGAAGCGATTACATTTGATCGGAAAATACTCTAAACGCCCATTGAATTCCAAGCCGCCTGAATCAAATCCTTCCGCTTGAGAAGATCCCTAATCACCCAAAAATAGAAACTTCTGTCCGACTCCGAATGCGGCACAGTACGTCAACCGGACAGTTCCCCCGGTCATTGCGCTGCTCCTTCTTGCTGGGGCGCATCGGCCTCCGGCTTTACCGTTCGCGGCGCCGTGCTGACGCGCGGCACCGGTTTGACGTTGAGGTCGACGACCGCCTGGGCGCCCTTGAGAAAGTTCTGATCATGGGAAAAGATGACGATGGTGCGGCCACGGCCGGCCAGATTCCTGATCGCCGCGGCGACGGCGGCGACGCCATCGACATCAAGCCCTTCGGTGGGCTCGTCGAGAATGGCCAGCATGCCGTCGCTGGCCAGCGCCCGGGCCAAGGCCAGGCGGCGGCGGATGCCGAGCGCCAAATTCCGGCCGTTATTGGCGATCTGGGTGTCGAAGCCCGCCTCGCTTTCGTCGAGAAACCGGCGCAGCCCGGCGGCGTCGATAACCCGGTTGAGGTCCTGGCCGTCGATGTCGGGATTGGCCATCCTCAGGTTCTCCTCGATGGTGGCGTTGAAAAAAGCCGGCTCCTGGGGCAGATAGATCACCTGACGGCGCCACCATTCCGGGACGACCTGGCGCAAATCCAGCCCGTCGGCCAAAATCTGTCCGCGGCTGGGTTCGAGCAGGCCGACCATGAGACGCGCCAGGGTCGTCTTGCCGGTGCCGTTGGCGCCGGTGACGGCGAGAACGGAGCCGGGCGGCAAAGTCAGCGACAGCGTCTCGAACAAGGGCGCTCTGCTGCCGGCAAAAGCGAATGCCACGTCCCGCATCTCCAGCCCGCCCTGGTATTCGCTCTTCGCCGAGCCGGTTTCGGCCTCCAACGGCAACTTGGCGAATTCCCGCAGCAGTTCCAGGGACTGCCGGGCCTTGGCGAAGGCTTCGCCGAGAGCCGCGAAACGGGAGATCGGCTGCAAGGCCCGGGCGGCGATGATATTGGCGCCGATCATGGCCCCGACGTCCATCTCTCCGGCGACGACCAGGATGGCGCCGACGGCGACCACGGTGATGCTCATCAGCGCGGTGGCGCTTTGGGTGAACGTCTGCACCCACCCCTGTCTAGCGGCGATGCGGTGTCGCAGTCCCTGTATCCATCGCGTTTGCGTTTCCCAGGCCCGCCTAAGGAACCCGGCGGCGTTGAAGGCGCGCACCGTGTCCAACTCGCCGACGGCGGTGCCGATCAGGGCGCCGCCGGTGTTGGTGGCGGTGACCAGATCCCGCATCTTTCCCCGCAACAAGGCCGCATTGAGGGTGCCGGCCGTGAACACCACGGCAATGAACAAAAGGGCGATGCCGGCGAGGATGGGATTGAGGAGAAACAGAACGAACACGAACAGAAAGGAAAAGGGCAGGTCGAGAACGGTACAGATGTTGTTCGCCCCATAGGCGGTCTCGATCGCCGTCGCGCCGGCGTCGATTTCGCGGCGTTGGCCCGGTGGAATGCGCTCCACGGCAATGGTCTTGGCCTGGACGAGGACCGCGAAACCGGCTATCGCCGCCTGCTTGTCGGAGCCGGCGCTCAAGCCCCGGGCCAGCCGCAGCCGCACTTGCCGGAAGCCGTATTCGAGGATGACGGCGATGACGGCGCCGATGGTCAGAGTCGCCAGGGTGGCGTCCACCCCGTGGGCGATGTAGCGGTTCAAAACCTGGATGACGAACAAAGGCGTCGCCAAGGCAAGCGTGTTGGCCAACAGCGAGGCGGCGATCAACTCGGCGGAGATGCCGGGCCTCGTCTTGAAGCGGCGCAACAGTTCGAGCATCGGCGGCGATTCCATTCTAGAGCGGATCGTGATTGATCGAACCCCCTCCGGGGGCCTTGATCAACCGCCGCCCTCGGCCCGCTTCACGGCCCGGCTGACCGTGCTGTAATGGACTCCGAAATGGCCGGCGATGGCGGCCAGACTGTACGCGCCGGAGGCGTAGGCCCGGGCCATGGCCTCGCCGGGATGCCTCGCCCCGGCTTGGTATTCGGCGAGAGACCGGGCCGCCGGGGGTCGTTCAGCAAGGAGTATCTTTCGCAAAGTTCCGTTGCCGGCGGGGCCATCGTGGAATCCGCGGACAAAGTCCTCGCCGCCCAAAAAGACTTGATGGCGCAGGCCGTCCCATGGGCCGGCGGCCATTTTCCCCTCCTCGACGAACCTGGCGTATTTTTTTTGGACGACTTTCCGTTGCCGGCCGAATTGCCCCAGAATCCAGCCGGTGGTCAGCCAGCCCGGAGAGACGGCCTCGCCCGCCGTTGCCAGAAAGCTGCTCCATGGCCAGTCGCCCGCCTGGCGCGCCAACCCGGCGCGTACCGGGTTGAGGACCACGTAGCGGACGAGTTCGAGAAGGTAGGCTTCCTTCTCCACCAGGATGGCCTTGTAGCGCCCCTGGAAAACGTGGCCGGCCAGCCCGCGGCGGCGGTTGAAGCGTTGGGTGTAAACGCCGTTCAGGTGGCGCATGCCGCGCGACAGGTTGGCTTGCGGCGTTTCGACAAGTAAATGGTAGTGGTTGCTCATCAGGCAATAGGCATGGCATAGCCAACCGCAACGCTCCACCGAGCGCTCCAGGACGGAGAGGAAATCCCGCCGGTCCGCGTCGTCGACAAAGATGACGGCGGAGGCGTTGCCGCGCGCCGTGAGGTGGTACAGCGCGCCGGCAAACTCGATACGCAGGGGACGAGCCATGGGAAGAGCATAAACGGCAAAATGTGCCGATGCAAGTCCTGACCCCGGATGCGCCGTCGGCGGACGGGATCAGGCGACGAAGGTGATGTCGGTGGCGGCGACGGTGGCGTCCAGGTCGGCGACGAGGACGCTGGCGGCGCCGCCCAAACCGTCGCTGTCGTAATAGAGGTCGTTGCCGGTGCTGTCGAAGACAAAGACGGCCGTCCCCGTCGATGACGTCAGTCCGCCGCCGGATTGGAAACCGCCGGAGTCCAAGGCGCCGTTGAGGTCGGTATCGCCACTGAAGGCGGCGCGCGAGAACACGAAACTATCCGTTGCCGAGACGAAACTGGTGATGGTGTCGGCCAACTCGTTGGTGGCCGTGTATTGGAAGGTATCGTTGCCGGCGCCGCCGGTCATGGTGTCGTTGCCCTGGCCGCCGATGATGGTGTCGTTGCCGGCGCTGCCGGTGATGTTGTCGTTGCCGGTGCCGCCGGTGATGCTGG
>JAUXMA010000094.1 GCA_030623425.1 Rhodospirillaceae bacterium | reverse complement strand
TGCTCAGCCGGAAGCCGAAATGCTCGGCCAAGCTGGCCAGGGTCTGGTGGTAATAAGGCGACGAGGAATTGGCCCAGGGCGCGATGGCGCCGGAGCCGAGCGACAGGCGGTCGTCGGCAACCACCAATTGTGGATCGAAATACATTTCCGTGCCCAGGCCGTCGCAGGCCGGGCAGGCGCCGAAGGGATTGTTGAACGAGAACAGCCGGGGCTCGATCTCGTCGATGGTGAAGCCGGAAACGGGACAGGCGAACTTGGCGGAGAACGTGGTCCGCTCGCCCGAATCGGCATCTTCCGTGAACGCCAGGCCGTCGGCCAGCGAGAGCGCGGTTTCGAAACTGTCGGCGAGGCGGGATTGCAAGCCGTCGCGGACGACGACGCGGTCGACCACCACTTCGATCGAATGCTTGACCTTCTTGTTCAAGGCCGGCACGTCGTCGATCTCGTAAAAGGCGCCGTCCACCTTGACCCGCTGAAAGCCGCGTTTTCCTAAGTCCTGGAGTTCGCGCTTGTACTCGCCCTTGCGGCCGCGGACGATGGGGGCGAGAAGCAAAAGCCGGGTCCCCTCCGCCATTTCCATGACCCGATCGACCATCTGGCTGACGGTTTGGCTTTCGATCGGCAGACCGGTGGCCGGCGAATGGGGAACGCCGACGCGGGCGAACAAAAGGCGCATGTAGTCATAGATCTCGGTCACCGTGCCGACGGTCGAGCGCGGGTTCTTCGATGTCGTCTTCTGCTCGATGGAGATGGCCGGGGAAAGCCCTTCGATCAGGTCGACGTCCGGTTTTTGCATCAGTTCCAGGAACTGCCGGGCATAGGCCGAAAGCGACTCCACGTAGCGGCGCTGGCCCTCGGCGTAGATGGTGTCGAAGGCCAAGGACGACTTGCCCGAGCCCGATAGCCCGGTGATGACGGTGAGCGCGTCGCGCGGGATCTCCACGTCGATGTTCTGGAGATTGTGTTGCCGCGCGCCGCGGACGCTGATCTTGTCCATGATTTTTTGTACCGGTGAACCGAGACTCTCAGATATATGGGGCCGGGGCGAAGGTGTAAAGGGAGGCCGCGTTCCCAGGCAATGTTCGCCAAATGTTCTTGCCCTGGAAACGGCAAAGTGCTATCATCAACGCAAAAGCGGCGGCGATCCGTTTTATCCCCAGTTATCTCCGCCAGCGGGATGGCGTCGAAGCCGGGTTTGCGGGTAAAATCCCGGCCAATCGGGAGGAGAAGCCATGCCGCGCGGCGAGCGGACTTTGTCGAGGTTTTCAAGGGTTCGGATTTTGAAGGGTTCAGGAAATGGCTGGTTCCGTTAACAAGGTTATTCTCGTCGGCAACCTCGGGCGCGATCCCGAGGTCCGCTACTCTCAGGACGGCGCCAAGATCGTCAACTTCTCCCTCGCCACGTCGGATTCCTGGAAAGACAAGCAGACCGGCGAGAGGCGCGAAAAGACCGAATGGCACCGGGTCGTCATCTTCAGCGAACATTTGGCGGGTATCGCCGAACAGTACCTGCGCAAGGGTGCCAAGGTCTATGTCGAAGGCGCCTTGCAGACCCGCAAATGGACCGGCAACGACGGCAACGAGCGCTATTCGACGGAAGTGGTCCTGCAGCGCTTTCGCGGCGAGCTGACCATGCTCGACAGCAAGGGCGGCGGCGGCGATTACACGCCTCCCGGCGAGCCCGCCTGGAACGGCTCCGAGTCCGCTGGCGGCGAGTCCGGCGGCGGCGGGTCCGGCGGCGGCGCGGCGGACGACTCCACCGGCGGCGCGGCGGCCGGCGGCGATCTCGACGACGAAATCCCGTTCTGAGCGCCGGCAAAGGCGGTGAAAGACGCCGCCTTCTCTATTTCCGGGGGTGGAACCGGTCTCCGAAATCGTCCCGTCATTCGGTTGTCCGCGGATGCCGGATATGCTAGTTTCTTGCGGCTCGGACCCCGTTGCGAAGCGGACCCCGCTGGGTCCGTTTATGCTATTGATCAATAGAGATAAATCCACTTGACGACTCCTTCCGACACGGCGCCGGCGCCGCCAGAGCCTCCCCGCTTCGACACCACTCCGGTCGTCCTCGAAGAGGAGATGAAGAGTTCGTATCTCGATTACGCGATGAGCGTGATCATCAGCCGGGCCCTGCCGGACGTGCGCGACGGGTTGAAGCCCGTGCACCGGCGAATCCTCCATGCCATGAACGAGAGCGGTTACGTGGCCGGCAAACCGTATCGCAAATCGGCGCGCATCGTCGGCGACGTCATGGGCAAGTACCATCCCCACGGCGATCAGGCCATCTACGACGCCATGGTGCGCATGGCGCAGGATTTCGCCTTGCGTTTGCCGCTGATCGACGGACAGGGCAATTTCGGCTCCATGGACGGCGACCGGGCGGCGGCCATGCGCTATACCGAGGCCCGCCTGGCCCATTCGGCGCATGCGCTGATCGAGGATATCGACAAGGACACCGTCGATTTCCAACCCAACTACGACGACACGGCGACGGAACCGTCGGTCTTGCCGGCGCGCTTTCCCAACCTGTTGGTCAACGGCGCCGGCGGCATCGCCGTCGGCATGGCCACCAACATTCCGCCGCACAACCTGGGCGAGGTCATCGACGCCTGTCTGGCCCTGATCGACGATCCCGAAACCACCGTCGAGCAGTTGATGGAACATGTCCAGGGACCGGATTTTCCCACCGGCGCCCTCATTTTGGGCCGCCAGGGGATCGTTCAGGCTTACCTTACCGGCCGCGGCTCGGTGGTCATGCGCGGGCGCACCACCATCGAGGAAAGAGGCAAGGATCGCCAGGCCATCATCGTCCACGAAATCCCCTATCAAGTGAACAAGGCGCGGATGATCGAGATCATGGCCGATACCGTGCGCGACAAAAGGATCGAGGGCATCGCCGACCTGCGCGACGAATCCGATCGCGACGGCGTCCGCGTGGTCATCGAAATCAAACGCGACGCCGAGGTCGAAGTGGTGCTGAACCAGCTTTACCGGCATTCGCCCTTGCAGACCAGCTTCGGCGTCAACATGCTGGCCATCGACGGCGGCCGGCCGGGAACGATGACCCTGAAGGAAATCATCGCCGCCTTCGTCGCCTTTCGCGAAGAGGTCATCCGCCGGCGGACCATTTTCGAGCTGACGAAGGCGCGGACCAAGGCCCATGTGTTGGCGGGTCTTGCCGTCGCCGTCGTCAACCTGGACGAGGTGATCGCGCTGATCCGGGCGGCTCGGGACCCGTCCGCCGCCAGGGCCCAACTGATGGAGCGGGCCTGGCCGGCCGGCGATGTGGCGCCTTTGATCGAGCTCCTCGACGAACCCGGGCACCGGGTCGTCGAGAGTTGCTACCGGCTTTCGGAATCCCAGGCCAAGGCCATTCTCGAGTTGCGCCTGCACCGGCTGACCGGGCTCGAGCGCGAAAAAATCGCCGCCGACCTGAGGCAACTGGGCAAGGAGATCGAGACGTATCTGAACGTTCTCGGGTCGCGGGACGAACTTCTCGACCTGCTGCGGGCGGAACTGCGGGAAATCAAGGAGAAATTCGCCACGCCCCGGCGGACGCAACTGGTGGAAGGCGAGTTCGACCAGGATATCGAGGACCTGATCCAGCGCGAGGACATGGTCGTCACCGTCACCAACACCGGCTACATCAAGCGGGTGGCGCTTTCCACCTACCGCTCGCAACGGCGCGGCGGCAGGGGCCGCGCCGGCATGAGCACGCGCGACGAGGACTTCGTCAGCCAGGTCTTCGTCGTCAATACCCACACCCCGGTTCTGTTCTTCTCCACCACCGGGATAGTTTACAAGTTGAAGGTCTTCAGGCTGCCGGAAGGCTCGCCGCAGGCGCGCGGCAAGGCGATGATCAATCTGCTGCCCCTCGACATGGGCGAAACCATCACCACCCTCATGCCGCTGCCCGAGGACGAGGAGAGCTGGGGCGATCTTTTCGTCATGTTCGCCACCGCCTCGGGCGCCGTCAGGCGGAACCGCCTCAGTGATTTCACCAACGTCATGGCCAACGGCAAGATCGCCATGAAATTGAAAGAAAACGACCGCTTGGTCCGTGTCCGCACGTGCACCTTGGACGACGACGTGCTGCTGACGACGCGCAAAGGCAAGTGCATCCGTTTCCCGCTCACCGACGTTCGCCTGTTCGTCGGCCGCGCCTCGGTCGGCGTGCGCGGAATCAGATTGGCAAGCGGCGACGAGGTCATTGGCATGTCGGCGCTCAAACATGTCGACGCCGAGGTCGCCGAGCGCGAGGCTTACTTGCAGTCGGTCGGCGCCAGGCGGCGGCTGGCCGGCAGCGACTATACCGACAAGGCCGAGGACAAGGCCCGTGACGAAAGACTGGCGGCGCGACTCGACGAACCGGCGTTCATCGGCATGACCGCCGAGGAGGAATTCATCCTCACCGTCTCCGAGGACGGTTTCGGTAAGCGTTCATCGGCCTATGAATACCGGGTTTCCAGACGCGGCGGCAAGGGCATCGCCAGCATGGATCTCAAGCGTGGCGACGACGCCACCGTCACCGTCGTCGTCTCGTTTCCGGTCATCGACACCGACCAGCTGGTCATGGTTTCCGACAGCGGCCAACTCATCCGCGTGCCCGTCAAGGACATCAGCTTCATGGGCCGCACGACCAGGGGGGTGACCTTGTTCAAGATGGCCAGCGGCGAGCACGTGGTTTCGGTGACCCGCATCAGGGACGTGGATGACGGGACCAACGCCGGGGACGACGCCGAGAGCGAAGCCGGGGACGACGCCGAGAGCGAAGCCGGGGACGACGGCCAGCAAGCAACGAGTGCCGCCGGCGGGGAAGAAGGTTGACGATGACCGCGCCGCGTGCCGGAGTCTACCCGGGCACCTTCGATCCCATCACCAATGGCCATCTCGACATCATCACGCGGGCGACCAGGGTGGTCGACCGTCTGGTCATCGCCGTCGCCGTCAACGCCGGCAAGGAGCCCTTGTTCTCCCTGCAAGAGCGGCTGGCCATGGTCGGTGACGAAATCTCCGCCATCGGCGACGGCGCCGGCGCCGAGATCGAAGTCACCTCTTTCGGCATGCTGCTCGTCGACTTCGTCGGCCATGTCGGCGCCTCGGTGATCATCCGCGGGTTGCGCGCCGTCTCCGACTTCGAATACGAATTCCAGATGGCCGGCATGAACGCCCGCCTGAACCCGGATGTGGAGACGGTCTTTCTCATGGCCTCGGACCGTCACCAGTTCATTTCGTCGCGTTTCGTCAAGGAGATCGCGGCCCTGGGCGGCGATGTCGGCGCCTTCGTTTCGGAGCCCGTCCGCGGCCGGCTGGAGGGCCGTTTCGGCGGCCTGAAAGCGGCCTCGCAAGGGGATTGACCGGCCCCGTCGGCGACCCTATTTTCCAGGGCCACGGTTCCAGGATTTGTTCAAGGGCGCTTAGCTCAGGTGGTAGAGCATCTGACTTTTAATCAGAGGGTCGTGGGTTCGAATCCCGCAGCGCCTACCAAATAAAACAAGGGCTTAGCCATAAATAGCTTTGCCCTTGTTTCCGACTTGTCCGTACTGTCTCCGAAACGGACATGCCAATGCGGCGACGGCCGCCGGAAGCATCAGGGCAAAACATGATGAAATTGAAGAAAACCACCACGCGTCACAAGATATCCAGGACTCTGCATTGGACTGTGTTCCTCACCCTTGCCATGAGTGTCTGGCAAGCCTACCCCCAGGGCTTATTTTCGCGTGAGGAGTTGGATGTCAGCCAGACGGTGCCACACATTGACTGGAGCTGGATCGCTACCGGCGTGGTGGTTTTGCGTATTGCGTGGCATTTGTTCCGTCGAAGTACGAAGAAAATCAATCAAGTCCCAAGTTGGACTACGGCGTACAAAGTGGTCGTTGTCCTGATGAGGTGGCTGCCACTTCTGATCACTGTGACTGGCGTCGGCGCCATCTGGTCTGTTGGCCGTGACGTTCTGGCCTTTGGCTTTCCCGTGGTGACTGGACTGGCGGAACGGAGCCACGACCTTCAGAAAGCCATGGAAGTGGCACATATCGGACTGTGGTATTTGCTTGCCACTTTGCTGGCCCTGCATGTGATCATGGCGTTGGAGCGATAACGCCGGCTATAAGAAGTCTAACAATAAGGGGTCAAGTCTTGAATATTGAATTTTTGCCGCGCGCCGTCGGATGATAGACGGCGCCGGGATATTCGATGCGCAAGGGCTGTGCCATGGGGGAAGCGCAAGGGCCGTGCCATGGAGGAAGCATAGAGGGCGGTGGACGGAAATTCAACATTCAAGACTTGACCCCATGGCATGTGGCATGAGACTTGACCCCATGGCATGACACCTTCACGGCCAGCCGGAAAATCCCGGCCGGGGCCGGGGGCAATTTGTCCTGGGCGCTCACTGCTTAGAGGCAACCTGTGCTTTGATGGATTGCCGAAGCAGCTCAAAAACGTCCGTGCCCTCGTCCTCGCTCCGCCGCAGCAGTTC
>JAUXMA010000294.1 GCA_030623425.1 Rhodospirillaceae bacterium | reverse complement strand
GCGGTGCTGATTTACGCCGGCGGGCACGTCAAGGACCTGGATGGCAATACCCTCAAATACGGCAAGCAAGGTTTCGAAAATCCTTCTTTCGTCGCCATGGGAACGGAGACTTGACGCCATTCGAGTTTAGGCGCACAATTCCCCCGTGGCTTTGGAAAAAGTCACGTTTTAGCCGCCGCAATCCTTTGCGGTGACTGCAGTGCCGGATCATTACCGCGGATGGTTCGAGCCAAGAGCAGAAAATGACAAGGAGGACCGTCGGCGTGGCCGGCGGTTCTTTTTTACGCTGGCGAAACCCTTAGTTTTTTTTAAGGGTATTCACCGGAAACTGGCTTTGTTGACGTGATACGATCCGACCCCAAAATCCTCCCCGCCAGCGCCGAAAATATCGCCTTGGCCGGCCAGTCGATTCGCCAAGGCGGTCTCGTCGCCTTTCCCACCGAAACCGTTTACGGCTTGGGCGCCGACGCCACCAACGAGCAGTCCGTCGCGCAAATCTTCGCCGCCAAGGAGCGGCCCCGTTTCACCCCGCTGATCATCCATTTCGCCGCCACCGCGGCGGCGGCGCAAGCAGTGGATTTCAACGCTCTCGCGGACGAGCTGGCCGAAACCTTCTGGCCGGGAGCCTTGACCCTGGTGCTGCCAAGACGGCGGGATTGCGCCGTTTCATTTCTGGCCGGCGCCGGCTTGGACACGCTGGCCGTGCGCGTTCCCAACCACCCGGTGGCCCAGGCCCTCATTAACGAGGCCGCTTGCCCCATCGCCGCCCCGAGCGCCAACCGTTCGGGAACCGTCAGCCCGACCACCGCCGCCCATGTCGCCGAAAACCTGCCCGCCGTCACCGTCGTCCTCGACGGCGGCGCCTGCCCTTTGGGCATCGAATCGACGGTCATCGATCTGACCGATGAATCCCCCGTCCTGCTTAGGCCGGGAGGCGTGACACGAGAAGAGATCGAAGCCGTCACCGGCCCCCTCGCCAACCCGGAATTCGCCGGACAGGCGTCCAAATCCCCCGGCACGCGGGACCGTCATTACGCTCCGGGCTTGCCGCTCAGGCTGAACGCCGAGAGCGCCCGGTCCGGCGAAGCCCTGCTCGGTTTCGGACCCGGCGCGCCCAAGGACGCGGCCAACTTGAGTCCCACCGGCGACATCGTCGAAGCGGCGGCCAATCTCTTCGCCTTGATCCGGGCGCTGGACCGGCCGGAATTCCGCGCCATCGCCGTCATGCCCGTCCCCGAAACCGGCCTTGGCGCGGCCATCAACGACCGTTTGCGGCGGGCGGCGGCCCAATATGGCGATCGCCGCGAACCATGAGCGGAGCGGACAAGGCACTGAAAGCCATCCGTGACGTCGTCGGAACCAAAGGGTGGATCGGCGACGGCGACGGCATCGAACCCTACCTCGGCGAGGAGCGCGGCCTCTATCACGGCGCCTGCGCCGCCGTCGTGCGCCCGGCGGCGACGGAGGAAGTGGCGAAAGTGGTCGAAATCTGCTCGCATGCCGGCCTTGCCGTCGTTCCCCAAGGCGGCAACACGGGACTCGTCGGCGGCGGCGTCCCCGACGGCGGCATCGTGCTGTCGACGGTCAGACTCAACCGTATCCGCGAGATCGACGCCGGCAATCTCACGATGACGGCGGAGGCGGGCGTCGTTCTCGCCGACATCAGAGCGGCGGCCGACGAGGCCGGCTGTTCGTTTCCCCTGAGTCTGGGCGCCGAGGGGAGCTGCCGGATCGGCGGCAATCTCTCGACCAACGCCGGCGGCAGCGGCGTGCTTCGTTACGGCGCCGCCCGCGACCTGGCGCTGGGCCTGGAGGTGGTACTGCCCGACGGACGGGTGTGGGACGGCCTCAGGCGGTTGCGCAAGGACAACACCGGCTATGACCTGAAACAGCTGTTCATCGGCGCCGAGGGAACGCTGGGCATCATCACGGCGGCGGTGCTGAAACTGTTTCCCCGACCGCGAGACCGGGTGACGGCCCTGACCGCCGCCGCCGACCCGGAGAAATTGCTGGAATTGTTCTCCCGCGTCCATGAGTCGCGCGGCGGCTCGCTGGTTGCTTTCGAGGTCATGTCACGAATTTGCGTCGATTTCGCGATCGAACACGTTGCCGGCGTCATCGACCCCTTGCGGGCCAAATATCCTTATTACGGACTCATCGAGCTGACCGGTTCCGGCCCTGGCCTCGGCGATGCCCTGGAAACGGTCCTTGGCGCCGCTTTCGACGACGGCCTCCTGGATGACGCCGTCATCGCCGCCAGCGGAGCCCAGGCCCGGCAACTGTGGCGTCTCAGGGAGGCCATCCCCGAGGCCCAGAAACACGAGGGCGGCTCCATCAAGCACGACATCGCGGTGCCGGTGTCGAAGGTCCCCGAATTCATCGCCCGGGCGACGGCGATGGTCGAACGCGAACTCCCCGGCATCCGCGCCTGCGCCTTCGGCCACTTGGGCGACGGCAACATTCATTTCAACCTGAGCCAGCCCGTTGGCATGGACAAGCAGGCCTTCCTCGACAAGTGGCGGCACTTCAACCGCCTCGTCCACGACCTGGTCATGGACATGGAGGGCAGCTTCAGCGCCGAGCACGGCATCGGCAAGCTCAAGCGCGAAGATCTCGTCCGCTACAAATCCGAGGTGGAACTGGACCTGATGCGGAAACTCAAAACCGCCCTCGACCCCAAAGGCATCATGAACCCGGGCAAGGTGGTGGATGGTTTTTGAAACCTCATACCAACCTGCGTTAATAGAGACCCATTGTGATCGTGTTTCCCCGGGGGTCGCGGGGGGCGCCCCCCGCATTTGGAATCGGGGGGACACACCCCGGTGGCCCGGGGGTCGCGGGGGCGCCCCCCGCATTTGGAATC
>JAUXMA010000225.1 GCA_030623425.1 Rhodospirillaceae bacterium | reverse complement strand
TTGGAATTGATCTTTATTCTCTTTAAGAAATATTCTCTATAAGAAAAAGTAAGATACTCATAAAGACGATGCCAGACACACTCAAAAGGGTTTAATGTTAAGCTCTTTTGGGTAAGAGCAATGTTTTTTAAATTTTTAATGTTCCGGTGAGTGGGGAGAACCAAATGCGTTTCAAGATTTTAGGCCTGTTCGTGGCCGTCGCGTTGATTGCCGCCTGTGAAACCGCCCCGGATGAAAGCGCCAGCGGCGCCGGCACAGGGGGCTTTACCGCTGGACAGAAAGGCGCGGCTCCGTTGCCAGGCTCACAGGAAGATATGGTGGTCAATGTCGGTGACCGTGTCTTTTTCGAGTTCGACAGATACAGCATTAAACCGGAAGCCCGCCAAATCCTGGTGAAGCAGGCCGCTTGGATGAAGAAATTTCCCTCGCTGATATTCACCATCGAGGGACATTGCGACGAGCGCGGGACCCGCGAGTACAACTTGGCCCTGGGTGAGCGGCGCGCCAATTCGGTCAAGGACTACCTTGTCGTCCTGGGGATCAACCCCAACCGCTTGAAGACCCTTTCCTACGGCAAGGAACGTCCGGTGGCGCTCGGCTCCAATGAGCAAGCTTGGTCGCAAAACCGCCGCGCCGTGACGGTGGTGGGCGTGGCCGGCGCTTAAGACGCGCCAAGAGGCGCCGCCCAACAGGGGGTTTCCTGGCGCTTATCCTTGCCGGCCTAAGCGTGCCGCCGTCGTCATGCATTGTCCCGCTGTGACAACCCGGGGAACGGGAAGCTTGTCGCGATACCTTGGCAGGCCCGTCTCCGACGCTTCCTCGTTTGGCGCCGGCCGGAATGCCAAATGAGGAAACCCGTACCGGGATCGGCTTGGGCGAGTGCCACATTTTTGCCTGGAACGAACCGCAGAATGATTTTAACCGGCTGTCGGGGCGGCTTGCCGCCGGTCGGCCGGTGCAAGTTGAAGCAATGGGGAATAGGCATGATGCGCTGGTTTTGGGCTTTTGCTTGCATCTGGACGGCGGCGGCGATGGCCCTTGCGGGCCCATCTCGTGCTTGGGCTCAGAAGGACGATACCGGTCCCCTGTATGACCGCCTGGAGCGTCTCGAACGTGATATCAAAACCCTCAACACCCGTCTTTCCAAAGGTGGTTCTCCGCCGTCACCGGCGGCGGCTGGAACGGTGGATGTCCGTTCCGCCGCCGGTGTCGGCGAATATGCCATTGCCCGCTTTCAAGTGCGACTGTCGGCGCTGGAGGAGGAATTGCGCTTGACGACCGGCAAAATGGAGGAAATGGCCTATCTGCTGGATCAGATCCAGCAGCAGCTTGAAAAACTGGTCGGCGATGTCGATTTCCGTCTCAGCGCCATCGAAAAAGAACTGCGCGCGGCATCCGCGAGAACCTTGTCGAAAGCGCCACAGGTGAGTGCGGCGCCACCACAGCCAGGGGTGCGTAGGGTAACGCTAGGCACCGCCGCTCCCTCTTTCGCCGCCAGTCCGGCAAACCTCGGCACCGTTTCCGAGGGCGAATTGCGAGCCGTTCAATCGGACACCGGCGCCGGGCCGCAACCGGCGGCGCCGACCCAACAAGGCCGAGCCGCCCAATCGGGCGTGCTGCCGGAAGGGACTCCGAAGGAGCGCTATACGTTCGCCTTCGGGCTGCTGCGCCAAGCCAACTATGAACAGGCGGAAAAAGCCTTTAAGGAGTTTCTCCGGGTCCACGGCGACGATCCCCTGGCCGGCAATGCCCGGTACTGGCTGGGCGAGACCTTTTACGTCCGCGAGGATTTCGCCGAAGCGGCGAAGATTTTTTTCGAGAATTTTCAAAAGGAGCCGCGGGGGCCGAAAGGGCCCGACACCTTGCTCAAGCTGGGTATGTCCTTCGCCGGGCTCAATAAAAAACGAGATGCTTGCGCCGCCTATGACAAGATGATGAAGGATTTTCCCGAAATCCCCGCCAACATCGCCAAAACGGTGGCCAGGGAACGGCAGCGTAGCGGCTGCCGATGAGGCGCCGTCCATGACCGCCCCCCCGCCCATTTCGACGGAAGAATTCTCCGCCCTGATGGCCGCCGTCGGCCCTTTCGAATCGGCGCCCCACGTGGCGGTGGCCGTTTCCGGAGGCGGCGACAGCTTGAGCCTCGGCCTGTTGGCCGAGGCTTGGGCGCATCGTCACGGCGGGCGGATGACGGCGTTGACCGTCGATCATGGTTTGCGCTCCGAATCCGCCGCCGAGGCGGCGCAAGTGGGGAGGTGGCTGAACGGGCGCGGCATCGAACACCGCGTCCTTGCCTGGCGAGGCGCCAAACCGACGTCGGGCCTGCAGGCGGCGGCGCGAAAAGCTCGCTACGATCTGATGACGTCGTGGTGCCGAGAGGCGGGCGTGCTGCATCTTTTCCTTGCCCATCATCTGGAGGACCAAGCCGAGACCTTTCTCATGCGTCTCGGACGGGGCAGCGGCATCGACGGTCTCGCGGCCATGGCCGCCGTCGTCGAGACGGCCTCGGTTCGCCTTGTCCGTCCGCTCCTGAAGATGCCGTCCGGGCGGCTCAAGGCAACGTTGAGGGCGCTGGGCCAGGAATGGATCGAGGACCCTTCCAACCGGGACCGAAACTTCGCCCGGACGCGGATCCGGTCAGCTTTGCCGGACTTGGCCGAAGCCGGGATGCCGCCCGAGCGCCTAGCCGAGGCGGCTGGCCACATGGGGGGCGCGCGCCTGGCCCTGGAAAGCGCCGCCTCGGCCTTGCTGGCCCGATGTTGCATGATCCACCCGGCGGGATACGCCCGCGTCGACGGCGCCGCTCTGGCGGCGGCGCCGAAGGCGGTGTCCTTGCGGGCGCTGGCGCGGATCCTGGTCTGTATCGGCGGCCGGACTTACGGACCGCGTTCGGCAAAACTGGAACGTCTCCACCAACGTATCGTCGATGGCCGGAAAGACATGTCCCATTGCCTGGCGGGTTGCCATATCTTGCCGGCGAAACTAAAGCCCGTGGAGCCGCAACAGTTCCTGGTCTGCCGCGAGCGGCGGGGACCGCCTCTTCCCCTTGCCGCCGTTACCGGAACGCGGATTCTCTGGGACCGCCGTTTCACCGTCGAATTCGCCGCCACCAACGGCAAGGGAATCTCGGGAGCCGCCCGGTTGACGAACCTGGGAGATGACGGCTGGGTCGCCGTTGCCGCCGACCGTCCGGATCTCAAGTCTTGCCCGTTGCCGATGGCGGTTCGGCCGTCGCTTCCGGCGCTCAGGGACGGTCGGGGTGTTTTCGCCGTTCCCCATTTGCTGTATAAACGCGACAGCGGCGACGATCCCGGGGTGGCGTTCGCGCGGCTAAGGTTTATGCCGCCTAATACCATTTCCGGAGCGGGTTTTTTTATTGCTTTATGATTTTCGGTTACTATCTAATGGATATCATGGACACCGAAGCATTCCCACGACGCATGGGTGACGGGCCGAACCCGTGAGGGCGGCGTATCTGCAAGAAAGGGTGCGACATTGAAGATGAGCAAGAATCTGGCGCTGTGGATCACCATCGCGCTTTTGGTTTTCGTAATTTACAATCTGTTCCAAGGGATGACGGCGAAGCCGCCTGTGGACAACCTGCCTTTTTCCGATTTCCTGGCATCGGTTGATAGCGGCGAGGTTCGCGACGTCGCCATCAAGGGCAACGCCATCACCAGTCATTTCCGGGACGGCCGTGTATTCAGCACTTATGCCCCCGATGATCCGAGCTTGATTACCCA
>JAUXMA010000055.1 GCA_030623425.1 Rhodospirillaceae bacterium | reverse complement strand
GTGCCTCCAAGGACTTCTCGCCGTTTTCCACGCTGCTTACGCTGTGGCCGACCCGGGAAAGTATCCGTTCGATGACGGTGCGGTTGGTTTTGTTGTCTTCCACCTGCAACACGCGTAACGAGCGGGTGGTTCGTTTGTTCGCGGGCGAGGGCCGGTCCGCCGTTTGCTTTTTCCGCAACAAGGCCACGTCCGTTGTCTTATCGATTTCAAAGTTGGCTTTAAACCGAAAGGCGCTTCCTTTAGCGACGGTGCTCTCAACGGTAATTTCCCCATCCATCAAATCGGCCAGGCGGCGGCATATGGCCAGACCCAGACCGGTCCCACCGTATTTTCGCGTCACCTCGGCCGAGCCCTGGCTGTAGGCGGAAAACAATTTTTCCAGTGCTTCAGGCGGAATTCCCTTACCCGTATCGGTAACGGTGAAAGACAGAACGACCGCGTCGTCTGTTTGGGATTCCATCCTTGCTTCAACCGTAATCGACCCTTTTTCGGTGAATTTGATGGCGTTGCTGACTAGGTTAAGGATGATCTGGCGAAGGCGAAGGGGTTCTCCGACAACGACGCTTGGAATTTGCGCATCGATAACGCTATTGAGCGCCAGCCCCTTCTCGTCAGCCCGCAATTTCATAAGAGCCATGGCTTGTTCGACCGCTTCATCGACGATGAACGGAAGGGTTTCGATTTCAAGTTTGCCGGCGTCCAGTTTGGAAATATCGAGCAGGTCGTCAATGATGGTGAGCAAAGTCTCGCCGGAATCAACGATAGTATGCACGCACTCCTGCTGCTCTCTATTCAATTTCATCTCTGCCAGCAAGCGGGCCATGCCAAGAACGCCATTCATGGGGGTACGTATTTCGTGGCTGATGACGGCAATAAAATCCGACTTGGCCTGGGTCAGCCTTTCCGCTTCGTTCTTCGCCGCTTCCATCTTTTTTTCGGCAAGCTTTCTCTGCTTTACTTCCCGTTGTAGGCGGCGGTTCCACAGAACGATGACAAGCACAATAATGGTGCCCACGCCTCCCGCCTCTAGAACGGTCTCCATGTCGATGCCGGTCTTGTACTGCACCGACACCCACTTGGAGCGGATGGCGCTTTCCTCCTCGGGCGTGATCGAGGCCAGCGCCTTGTCGAGGATGCCCACCAACTCCGGCCAGTCCTTGCGCACCGCGAAGGACTGGCCGGGCAGTTCGATGCCCGACGGCGACGCCACTTTCAGGTTGGTGAGGTTGTGTTTTTTGATGAGGTAGGTGGCAACGGCAAGGTTCAATACAGTGGCGTCGGCCTCGCCGACGGCCACCGCGCGCAGCGCCTGCAGCGGCAAGCCGAACAGATGACGTTCGATCCCGGGATTCTGCGTCTCTATGCGGCCGGTGACCGCATACCCTTTCATCAGGGCGACCTTGCGCCCGTTCAAATCATCCAATCCGGAGATAAAAGAGTAGTCCTCCCGGGTCACGATGATCACGGGAAAGGCTATATACGGGCGCGAGAAGCTCATGAACGGTTCGCGCTCGGGGGTCTTGGCGGCAGCCGGCAACACGTCGATGGTACGCTCTTTCATGCGGTTGACAACTTGTTCCCAAGACAGGTCCGGAACCACTTCCATGGCGATGCCGAGCCTTTCGCTGATCAGCCGCACGTAATCGGAAGCCATGCCGGAATAGGTCCCGTCTTCGCCGACGAAGTCGAACGGCGGATAATCGGGATCGACGCCCAGACGGATGTTGTTGTGCTCGGCAAGCCAGGCCTTCTCAGCTTCCGTCAACTTGAGCTTCGGGCGTTGAGGAACCGCCGTCGCCGTGACATCGACCCAGCGCCGCCTGAGGACCTTGACCTCCTCGGGGGAAACGGCAGCCATGGCCTTTCTGAGGATCGAGGCCAGGACCGGCAGGTCCTTGCGGGTGGCGACGTTGAGCTGGCTGTAGTTGGAGCCCCCCAGATCGACCTCTCCGGAAAGGACCAGGCCGGACATCATTTCCCGGCCCATGAGGTAATTGAAGACGGCCAGTTCGCCGAGCGCCGCGTCGGCCTTGCCGAAAACCACCGCCTTCATGCTCTCGCTCACGTCCTTGACCAGATGCAGCTTGATCCGGGGGTAGTCCCTTTTCAGGATTTCCTCGTAGAAGAAGCCCTTGGGCAAAGCCACGGTCTTGCCGATAAGCTGCTGCAAGTCATTATAGGGCGCGTCCTTGCGGCTGAGGATCGAGTTGGGGTTGTAGGCGTAGGGCTTGGTGTAGAGCAGGTACTTCTGGCGCTCCGGAGTCTTGACGATGTTCAGCATGACGTCGAGATCGCCGCTCTTCATCATGCCTAAGAACTCGTTCCAGGTGGGGCCGGTGGCGTAGTCGACCTTGACGCCGATCATCGAGGCCAGAAGGTTCATGTAGTCGATGGAGAACCCCCGGGACTCACCGTCCTCGAAGAAGTTGAAGGGCGGCCAGTCCGTTTCGTTATGGACCCGGATCACCGGGTAGTCTGCCAGCCATTGGCGTTCCTGAACCGTCAAGTTCAGCCGCTTTTCCTCTTTTTCAGTGTCGAGGGAGCCAGGATCGCTGATCGAGGCCCAGCGCCGCTCGATTTCACGCCGCTCCTCGTTGCTGACCAGGGCCATGCCTGCATTGATGACCTTAATAAGATCGACATTGCCCTTGGTGGCGGCGACGAACCATTTCTGGGTATAGAGAGGCTTGCTGGCTGGGGCCTCGAAAACATAGCCGAGACCAGCCTTTTGCAGATGAAAGACGCCGGTCGGCGTGTCGGCGGCGAAGACTTGCAGCTTCCCGTCGCGCAGGGCCTCCATGATCGCCTCGTAGCTTTCGAAGCCGACGATGTTTTCCGGCGGCAGTTTCTTTTTCAGGAAGCCCTCGACGTAGTCTCCCGACAGGACGCCGACCTTGTAGGCGGTCAGGTTCTCCATCTTCTCGATTCCGGGAAGGCTTTTGTGGACGAAGAATTGGGTGTCGGTCTTGGTCAGGGATGTGCCGTATTCGAGGAACTTGGCCCTCTCCTCGTTGAAAAAAAGTCCGGCGTGGGCGTCGGCCCGGCCTTCCCCCACCATTTTGAGGGTCTCTTCCCAGGTCGCCGCCTTGAAATCAATGGCGATGCCCGTCCTCTTGGACCACAGGCGCCACATGTCGATGATCAGGCCGGCCGCGTTGCCGTCCTTGTCCTGGAAGTGGAATTGGACGCAATCGACGCAGTAAGCGATGGAAATACGATCGGGCTTGCCGCTTTCGGCGGCCTCCGCCTGTCGCTGGTCCATCGTCGGAAAGCCCCACATGTAGGCGGCCATGGCGAGGACCGGAAGCAACCAAAGGGTTTTGATAAATTTCACCTTGGCTCCCCCTTCCATAGGGCCGCCCACCATATCACAACCATTAATCGGTCTATTTTTAATAAATCTAAGGTATGCCGTTTCGATGTCATTTATGGGTTCGTCGGCCCGTCAGCGACCGCCGTTGTGGATGTAATCCGTCCATAAACGCTCGAGACGCCTCATGGTGTCGCACACCGCCTCGACATCGTCGCTATCGGCCTTTTGCTCGGCTAGGGTATTGGCGTTGCGTTCCTGCAGCTGGGAAATTTTCCTCACCACATCCATAGCCTTCTCCGTCAAGCGGATTGTGACGGAGCGGCGGTCATGGGCGGAGCGTTCCTGCTCCAAGTAGCCCATCTCGGTTAGTTTCTTGATGTTGTAGGAAACGTTCGAGCCCTGGTAATAGCCGCGCTCCACCAGGTCGCGGATGGCGATCTCCTCCTCGCCAATGTTGGCCAGCAGCAGGGCTTGAACACCGTTGATGTCCTTGATGCCAAACCGGTTGAGTTCGCTCCTGATGACATCGAGGAAACGCCGATGCAGACGCTCGATCAGCCGCGTCAACTCTAAATATTCTTTTTGCACGCCAAATAACCCTTTGTAATGTAGACTTTATAGGCACTTTGTTGGCCATCGGCAACGGCAAGATGGCTGACGCGGGCCACTCGTGTTCCGTCGTAATGAAACCGAAAGAGCCGTCCGGATGATCATCGTCCAGATTTCCGATCTGCATCTCCGCGCCGACGGCCGAAAGCCGAAAAAAATCGTCGATTCGGAAAAGGCGCTGGCGGCGGCCGTCGATCACCTCAGGAAGTTCGAGCCGGTTCCCGACCTGGTGCTGGCGACGGGCGACTTGGTGCATAAAGGCACCGGCGAGAACTACCGCGCCTTGCGCCGGCACCTCGACAAACTGAAATTGCCGGTCTACGTCATCCCCGGCAACCACGACGACCGGGAATTGCTGCGCGACACTTTCGCCGAATGGGGCTATTTGCCGAAAGATGGCGAATTCCTCCATTACACCGTCGAGGATTACCCCTTGAGGCTGATCGGGCTCGATACCGTAAACCCAGGCAGCGACGGCGGCCTGATGTGTACCCAGCGGCTACAATGGCTCGACGCCCGCTTGGCCGAGAGCCCCGACCGTCCGACCGTTATCTTCATGCACCACCCGCCGTTCAAGACCGGCATCGGCTTCATGGACCGGCCGGCTTTCATGGGCGCCGCCGCGATGGAAGCGGTGGTCCGCCGCCATCCCCAGGTGGAGCGGGTGATCTGCGGCCACGTTCACCGCCCGATCGACCTTGGCTGGGGCGGCGCCGTGGCGACGGTGGCGCCCAGCACCGTCTTCCAGATGACCCTCGCCCTGGCGCCGGACGCGCCGTCGGGTTTCGTCGCCGAGCCTCCGGCCCTGCCGGTCTTTTTATGGCGGCCGGATACGGGCGTCATTGGCCATATGAGCGTGATCGGAAATTTTCCCGCCATAAATCCCGCTTCCCGCCGCTCCCCTTGAATACCGGGAAGACCCGCTCCAGATTTAACGAGAGGAAAACACAGCCAAGCCCCGCATGAGTCATGGAAACCGATCTTTCGAGCAAATACGACGTCAGGGTTCCCCGCTACACCAGCTATCCGACGGCGCCGCATTTCAATGATGGCGTGAACGCCGAGCAGTACCGCCGGTGGCTCGGGGCATTGCCCGCGGACACTCCCTTGTCGCTTTATTTCCATATCCCGTTTTGCGACGAAATGTGCTGGTTCTGCGGTTGCTATACCAAGATCGTCAAACGCTACCAGCCGGTCGCCGAGTATCTTGACGTTCTGCTTGCCGAAGTCGATCTGCTCGCCGACGCCCTCCCGGCCCGCTTCCAGGCCCGTCACCTGCACTGGGGCGGCGGCAGTCCGACCATGCTCACGGGGAACGATTGGCAACGCACCATGGACGCGCTGCGCCACCACTTCGAGATCAGCGGCGAGGCCGAGGTCGCCGTCGAACTGGATCCCCGCACCGCCACCGAGGACTACGTCAAGGCGCTCGGCAACGCCGGCGTCAACCGGGCCAGCATCGGCGTCCAGGACTTCGACCCGATCGTCCAGGAAGCCATCCACCGCATCCAGCCCTTCGACGTCACCGAACGGGTGATCGGCTGGTTGCGCCGGCATGGGATCGACGACATCAACATGGACTTGATGTACGGCCTTCCCCACCAGACCGTCGAGCGGGTGACGGCAATGGTCGACCTGGCGGTACGGCTGAACCCGGCCAGGGTGGCGCTTTTCGGCTACGCCCATGTGCCGTGGATGAAAAGCCACCAGAAGATGATCGACGAGACGGCCCTTCCCGATGGCCCCGAACGCTGGCGGCAGTTCACCGCCGCCGCTGAACGTCTGGTCGAGATGGGTTACGTCAAAATCGGTCTCGATCACTTTGCCCTGCCCGGCGACGAGATGGCCAAGGCGTTGACCGGTAGCCGCTTGCGCCGCAACTTCCAGGGCTATACGGCGGACGCGGCGCCGGTGCTCCTCGGTTTCGGGGCTTCGGCCATCGGCAGGCTGCCGCAAGGATACATCCAGAACGTTTCTCCCTTGAAGGCTTATCGTCAGGCCGTCGGCGACGGAGACTTGCCGACGGCGCGCGGCGTCGCCTTCAGCGACGACGACCGGCTGCGCGGCGACATCATCGAGCGGCTGATGTGCGACATGCGGGCCGACATCGACGCCATCTGCCGCGAGCACGGCGCCAAAGCGGAAGATTTCACCGCCGAAATGGAAAAGCTGGCGCCCCTGGCCGCCGACGGCATCGTCACCGTCGAGGCCGGACGCATCGCCATACCCGAGGAGGGCAGGGCTTTTGTCCGCCTCGTCGCCGCCGTTTTCGACGCCTACTTGGACGACGGCCAGCAGCGCCACTCAAAGGCCGTGTGAATCTAATGTCCTGTAACATCTAAATTCCACCCCAGCCGTTTTTCGATTTCCGCCGCCACTTCATGAGCCGCGTTCAAGAGGAGCGGATGCGACCATTCCTCGAAGGCGCCGCCGAAAGGCCTGGCGTAACCTCTTTCGTAAAGCTCCTGGTGCAGCCGGCCATGCTTGCGCTGGGTGAATTCGGCGGGGGCGAAAATGTAGACGGGCGCCGGCGCCGCGCAGGCTTCCGAGCACATCGAAACGGAATCGCCGGTGACGACGACGGCGTCGGCCAGGGCGAGGTAGCCAAAATAGGGGTTTTCGCCTCCGTCGCCCCATTTGAAAAGGTGTTTCGGCACATCGATGCCGGCCAGCAAGGGCCCGGCGGCGGCGCCGGTGCGGCGGCTCGTCGACACCAACAAAGAGCCGCCGCCGGCGGCCGCCATCCGCGAGGCCATCCGGCCCAGTTCGCCGGCCGCCTCGGCGGTGAACTTGCCGCGCGTGGTGCTGCCGCCGACGATGAGGGCGAACCAGGGGCGCGGCAGGTGGCCGAAATGGCGGTGCCATTTTTCCGCCGCTTGCGCCAGCCGCTCAGGGGTTACCTTGTGCGGGGCGCCGGTGATGTGAATGACATTGGGGCGGTCGCGCATGTTGTCGTGACGGAGCGCGGCGATCAGGTCGAATTCGCCAATCCCCGTGCTCCCCGGATTCATGATTTGCACAATGAAGGCGTTGCCGGCTGAGAGCCGTTTGATCTTGCGGGCGACCGGCGCCGTCCTCCGCCCGGCGGCGATCACCAAGTCCGGCCAGGGCGGCTTCAAGCCGACCCGGCTGGCGGCGGTGATGCCGTGGAAGGAAGCGCCGAGGAAAAGATTGGGCAGGGAGCCGGCCCGCCGATATTCGAGGTCGCGGATCTGGTAGCGCCGGTTCAAGGCGTCGCCGACGCCGACGCACTGGTTGGTGTTGCCGGTGCGGTCGTCGCTCAAAATCCAGATCGAGGGGGCGCCGGCGGCGGGATGAGTTGCCTTCATGAATAGCGAGTAAAGGGAAGCGGGCCATGGACGGTCAATAACAATTGCTCGAAAGCGAGGGCCCGGGGTTTCATCTCTTTTTGCTTTTTTTGCTCTTTTTGCCGGCTTTTTTCGGGCTCTTCCTCGGCGGCGCGACCGGCCGTCCCAACGACAGTTTTTCGAGGATACCGAACGCCCTTGCGCTGACACCGATAAAAACGGCCGCCATGTATTTCCGCTCCTCGCTGAAACGCGCCACGCTGGCCCGAGTGTTGATCTCGACCAATGTGTCGTCGGCAAGGATAATGGCTTCGACGAAGAGCTCGTCTCCATGCAAGCATCTCTTCTCATAGTCTAAGCAGAGAAAGCCGCGCAGACTGAAGTCGGCGAGTTCGTATGCCTCGCCGTCGATGACAAGCCGGGCGCCTTGCATGTGGCGGCGGAGGTCGCGGCGTTGGTTCGCATCGGCGAAGCCGACAATTCTAGGCATGGTTCTCTCCCCGCCGGGCGGCTTCGCGGACGGCGGTTAGCGTGGTCCGGGTGGTGATGGTTTCCGGGTCGGTCTTCAGTTCGATCACCGCCGCCTTGCCGCAAGCGGCGGCGCGTTCGAAGGCGGGAACGAACTCTTCCGTCCTCGTCACCGCCTCGCCGTGGGCGCCGAAGCTTCTGGCCAGGGCGGCAAAGTCGAGGTTGGCGAGATCGGTGCCGATCACCCGCCCGGGATAACGGCGTTCCTGGTGCATGCGGATGGTTCCATACATGGCGTTGTTGAAGACCAGGATCAGCGGCGCCGCGCCGTACTGGACCGCCGTCGCCAGCTCCTGGCCGGTCATGCCGAAGCCGCCGTCGCCGGCGCAGCCGACGACCATGCGCCTGGGCGCCGCCAATTTCGCCGCCACCGCCGCCGGCACCCCGTAGCCCATGGCGCCGTTGGTGGCTCCCAAAAGCCTTCGCGAGCCGCCGAAGGAGAGAAACCGCTGCGGCCAGCCGCTAAAATTTCCGGCATCGACGGTGACGATGGCATCATCGGGAAGCCGGCGCTCCATTTCAGCCATGACCGCCGCCAAATCGAGAACCCCGCCGTCGGCCGCCGGTTTCCGGGCCGTTTGGTAATCGCGGCGGGCGGCCCGTGTCCACTGGCGCCAGGCGGAGCTGTCCACGGAGGCCATGGCGGCCG
>JAUXMA010000276.1 GCA_030623425.1 Rhodospirillaceae bacterium | reverse complement strand
CTAGCGGCGGTTCCGAAAGTCTCCTCGAAAGCGGCGATCAGGGCGGCATCGACCTCGGCCATGCCGGCGGCGATCCCAAGCTCCTTGAGCGAGGTCACGCCGTGCCCGGCAAGGCCGCAAGGAACGATGGCGTCGTAATGGCTCAGGTCCACATCCACGTTGAGCGACACTCCATGGAAGGTGACCCAGCGCCTGACCCGCACCCCGATGGCGGCTATCTTGTCCTCCTTTCCGCTGCCCCGGTCCACCCAGATGCCGACTCTGCCCTGGCGGCGTTCGCCTTCGACGCCGAAGCGGGCCAAAGTCGCGATCAGCCAGGCTTCCAGGTCACCGACGAAGGACCGGACATCCATTCCCCGGGCCATCAGGTCGAGCATCACATAGGCTACCCTCTGGCCGGGGCCGTGATAGGTATAACGGCCGCCCCGGCCGGTGGTGAAGACGGGCAATCGGCCGGCATCGAGGAGTTCGCCGCCGCCGGCGCTGGTGCCGGCCGTATAGAGGGAGGGGTGTTCAAGCAGCCACAGGGTTTCCGGCGCCAGACCCGAGCGGATGTCGGCGGCCCGGCGTTCCATGAAGGCGACGGCCTCGGGGTAGGGGACCAGTCCGTTGCCGAACCTGAGTTCCACCACCTTTTGCCTTTTCGCCGCCGGCGCCCTCGTTGCCGTCATCATCACCATTTCCGTCCGGCCGAACCATCGTTGCGGCGCTTGATCGGAGCTTGCGGATTTGCTATTCCCCGGCATCATGTAACGGCAACCGCATCGGTTGACGCAAGGAGATTTGCGGTCGTGGCGGAACTGGTAGACGCGCAGCGTTGAGGTCGCTGTGGGGGAAACCCCGTGGAAGTTCGAGTCTTCTCGACCGCACCATTCCTTGAAGCCCGCCGCTTTCGCGGCGGGCTTCTTTCGTAGGCCCCGGCTTGATGGGGGCCAGGTTTCTGGATAATGGGAAACGGCATGGCGAGCGATCCGGCGAAGGCGGCGGAAAAGCGTGACGCCAAGGCAAACGCCGCGGAGAAGGCCGTCTACGAGCTGGCTGGCGTAATCGAGAAAGACATTGTCGAGGCCCTGGCCGAAGGTGATTTAGGGCGCGTCAAGGGCTTCGTAGGTTCCCTCCATTACGCCGATGCCGCCGACCTTTTGGAGCGCCTGAGCCCGGAAGAGCGCCATGCCCTGATCGAGGCCATCCGCGCCGATTTCGACCCCGAAATCCTATCCGAACTGGACGATGCGGTTCGCGACGGGATCATCGAACAGTTGGGCATCGAAGAGGCCGCGGCGGCGGTGGCGGAGTTGGACAGCGACGATGCCGTCCAGATCATCGAGGAACTGGACGAAGATGAACAAAAACAGTTGCTGGAGGCCATTCCCGCCGGCGAACGGACTCTCATCGAGGAAAGCCTTGCCTATCCGGAGGACAGTGCCGGCCGCCTCATGCAGCGGGAGTTGGTCGCCGTGCCGACGTACTGGACGGTGGGCGAAACCATCGATTTCATGCGCCAGAGCGCCGCGCGGGCGGATGACGCCATGCCGGAGATTTTTTACGACATCTTCGTCGTCGATCCGACCCACAAACCGGTCGGCGCCATCCCTTTGAGCCGGCTGCTTAGAACCACGCGTCCGATCCCGGTGACCGACATCATGGGGCCCGAAATGAAGCTGATTCCAGCGGTCATGGACCAAGAAGAGGTGGCGTTCCTGTTTCGGCGGCGCGACTTGGTCTCGGCGCCGGTGGTGGACGATGGCGGGCGCCTGGTCGGGGCCATCACCGTCGACGACGTGGTCGACGTCATCGACGAGGAGCATGAGGAAGACATCATGCGCTTGGGCGGGGTTTCCGAGGATGACCTCTACGACGCCGCCGTCGAAACCACCCGTTCGCGGTTCTCGTGGTTGCTGGTCAACCTCTGCACCGCCATCCTGGCCTCGGTGGTCATCGGCTATTTCGAAGGAACCATCGACCAAATCGTGGCGCTGGCGATCCTCATGCCCATAGTCGCCTCCATGGGCGGCAACGCCGGCACCCAGACCATGACCGTGGTGGTGCGGGCGCTGGCCATGAAGGAGCTCACCCCGACCAACGCCATGCGCGTCATCGGCAAGGAACTGCTGGTCGGCGGCATCAACGGCGTTTTGTTCGCCCTCCTGACCGGCGCCGTCGCCTGGTTCTGGTTCGGCAGCGCCATCATCGGCTTGGTCATTGCCCTGGCAATGGTCGTCAACCTGGTTGTCGCCGGCCTGGCCGGCACGACCATCCCTCTGATGCTGGAACGCGGCGGCATCGATCCCGCCGTTGCGTCGGGCGTGTTGCTGACCACCATCACCGACGTCGTCGGCTTCGCCGCCTTTCTGGGGCTGGCCGCCTGGATCATTTTGTAGACGCCGCTTCCGGCGTCTGCCCGGCGGCGCGGCGCAACCCACGCGCCTCTGTGAAATGGCGCCCGAAGGCGACCCGGCAAAAGCCCGAGCCGCTGTCTACGGTTGCTGGCGAAAGATTGTATTTTGCCAAATGTTCTCAAGAATCTGAATATTCCGAAACACTAAAAATACGATACCGATCCCAACAAACAGCAATACAGGACCAAGGACATCGCGTATTTCCCTCTCGACCGGCGGGCAAATTGCTTATCCCTAAGCTTCCGGTAGCACAATCTGTTATTGACATTGGGGCGGCGGCGGGACAGGATAAGATAAGAACAAATCGAGTGGCAGCCTCCACCAAAATAGGCCGCACAACCTAGAAAAAGTATCGTGCGAGAAGGCCGCTCTCAACTTCATATTAGGGCAGTTATCAACATGAAAGACACGAAAGACATCGTTATATTCTTCTTAGGGTTTCCAGTCTTCATCGCCGTACTCGTAATCATAGGTTATCTTCTTGATTCAACCCAATCATATGGCTAGTAAGTACGAGTAAAAAGCCAACACACTTGGCTGGGGGCATTGCCAGGAGTGACTATCCTCGCTCTCTGATCTCGTTTCAGTAGCGCTTTCCAGACGAGACCGCCGGCGTCGCCTACCTTGCCTCGATCCGCTGGCCGGACGGCTTCCACTGCCCCGCTTGTGGCCACACCCAGGCTTGGACGCTACGCCGCAAGGCGTGGACCT
>JAUXMA010000202.1 GCA_030623425.1 Rhodospirillaceae bacterium | reverse complement strand
CATAATTAGAGCATTTTCCGATCAAGTTTACCCGTTATCGGTTGAGGCCACCTCAGTTCCGCCATTCATTTCTTGCCGGAGGGGTGGCGGAAAGGGCGGAGCACCAAGCGAAGCGATTACATTCGATCGGAAAATGCTCTAACTATCGGACACGATCGATAAGGTTCGGTCAAGGGTCAAGAGCCGCGTCCGCAAACACAGACAAAAGAACCGCCCCGAGAGGGGCGGTCGAGTTTTACAGGGAGGCGTCGAAATGAACGAAACGTTCGAAGGGCCATTGATAGACCCCGCCTCGTCCATTTTTGAGACTATTCGAGACAATTTAAGAAACCCTTAATCGCAGGTTGCCGATTCCGGGATGCCGCCGATTCCGGCCCGGCGGCGTTGTTCTATTTTTTGAAAACCGTTTCGGCTCCCTCTCGCGCCTTCTCTTTGGCGGCAATCGTCTGTTCGGCGCCGGCGATCTTCGCCTCCAGCTCGGCTATGTAGTCTCTCAGCGCCTCGATGGACATGACTTCCAGATCTTTCGGTTTGGGCTGCTCTTTTCGGGGCTCCAGATCATCCGCATCCATGGCTCGTCCTCCTTGCCGGAAAGGTGCGAACATACTAGACCGGCGCTGATACGACCAAGCCGGAACATCATGAGCGGCAAACCGCCAATCTCCATGGCCTGCATCGAGATCGCCGAATTCGGCGGCCCCGAGGTTCTCAAACCGGCGACCCGGCCAACGCCCGAGGTGGCGGCCGGCGAGGTGCTGGTGCGGGTGGCGGCGGCGGGAGTCAATCGTCCCGACATCTTTCAGCGTCAGGGGCGCTACCCACCGCCGCCGGGCGTTACCGACATCCCCGGCCTGGAAGTCGCCGGCGTCGTCGCCGCCGTCGCCGGCGACGTTGCCGGCTGGAAAGCCGGCGACAGCCTCTGCGCCCTCGCCGGCGGCGGCGGATACGCCGAGTACTGCGCCGTCCCCGCGCCTCAGTGTCTGCCCATACCCGGTGGACTGAACATGGTCGAGGCGGCGGCAATCCCAGAGACCTTTTTCACCGTCTGGACCAACGTCTTCGAACGGGCCGTCCTCAAACCCGGCGAGACATTACTCGTCCACGGCGGCGCCAGCGGTATCGGCACCGCCGCCATCCAGATGGCCAGCCGCCTGGGGGCGCGGGTCATCGTCACCGCCGGAACGCCCGAGAAATGCGCCTCGTGCATGGAGCTGGGCGCGGAGCGCGCCGTCAATTACCGGCAAGAGGACTTCGTGGCCGCCGCCAAGGAATTCGGCAACGGCAAAGGCGTCGACGTCATCCTCGACATGGTCGGCGGCGGCTACATCGAGCGCAACATCAAAGCGCTCGCCGCCGACGGCCGCCTGGTCAACATCGCTTATTTGCGAGGATCAAAGGCGGAGATCGACTTTTTGCCGGTCATGCTCAAGCGGCTGACCATCACCGGCTCGACCCTGCGCCCGCAAACCGTCGAGCGCAAGGGAACAATCGCCGGCGCTTTGAAAGAGCTGATCTGGCCGTTGATCGCCTCGGGCAGCATCAAACCGGTGATCCACGCCACTTTCCCGCTCGCCGAAGCCGCCGAGGCCCATCGCCTCATGGAAAGCGGCAACCATATCGGCAAGATCGTGCTGGTGGTTTGACCCGGAAGTTTATCCGGCGGTATAGTGAAAACGAAACCAGGACTTCGGTCATGGCCTGCCCAAACGTCAGGCCCTTCCGTTGATTTTGATTTAGGAGCAACCCATGGCGCGGCCTCTTATGCCGAAGGCGACGGCGGTGTGGCTTGTCGAAAACACCGCCCTTACGTTTGAGCAAATCGCCGGCTTTTGCTCTTTGCATCCCCTGGAAGTGCAGGCTATCGCCGATGAGGAAGTGGCCACCGGCATGCAGGGCATGGACCCCATCGCCAGTGGCCAACTGACTAAAAGCGAGATTGACCGTTGCACCACCGATCCCAGCGCCAGCCTGAAACCCGCGGCTCCCAGCATCCCCTTGTCGAAGTTGAAATCGAAAGGGGCGCGTTATACGCCGCTCTCCAAACGCCAAGACCGGCCGGACGCCATCGCCTGGCTGCTGAAAAACTATTTGGAACTCAGTGACGGGCAGATCTCCAAGCTCATCGGCACCACCAAGTCGACCATCAACGCCATTCGTGACAAGAGCCACTGGAACGCTCCCAACATCAAACCGCAGAACCCGGTTGGCCTGGGACTCTGTTCCGGAGCCGATCTGGAAAAGGCGATCGCCATCGCCCGTGCCCGCGCCGGCACCGTGCATGCCGCCAAAACGAAAAAGAACGCCGCTGAACAATCACCCGCGGCCAAGCCGGCCAACCCGGAGACGGTGCCCGAACCGGCGTCCGCCGTATCCGGTCCCGAAGCGGTGGAGGCAAGCGAACGGAAACCGGATCCCGTTTTCGAATAACACGAAATTTTTGCGGACGAAGACGAAAAAAATCCGCAAGGGGATCAGCGAAAGGCTGTTCCGCTCCGCCAAGACCCCGCCGGAAACGGCGTCGGCGCCAGCTGACGTAATCCCGGTTGCTTAAGCGGAGGATTTGCGTGCCTCCGAGGCGGAATTATCTCACGGCCCGCCCAGTTCCTTCCAGATGGCGTAGTCCTCGCGGAATGAGGTCAACGAGTTCCAGACGCGCCGGAAGTCGCCATCGGCGGCCGCCTCCTCGGCGGCGACCTCCCGCCAGGCCCCATCGAGGGCTTCCATGATCTCCGCCGGCCAGCGGTGGATGGCGATTCCCTTGGCGGTGAATTCCTTCAAGGCGGTGAACTGCATCGCCTCGCTCTCGGCCAGGCCGTGGCGGACGTTGTCGCCGCAGACGGCCTCGATCCGGGACTTGGCGATGGACGAAAGGGCATTCCATTTGTCCAAGTTGATCATCAGGTCGAAAAAGGTCGATGGCTGATGCCAACCGGGAAAGTAGTAGTGCTTGCGCGTCTCGTGGAAACCCAGCTGAAGATCGATAGCGGGCATGGAAAACTCGGCGGCGTCGATGGCGCCTGATTCCAAGGCCATGAAGAGGTCGCCTTCGGAAAACCCGCTTGTCATCACCCCCAGTTTTTCCATGACCTTGGCGCCTAATCCCAGGATCCGCATGTTAAGGCCCTTGAAGTCCTCCAAGACATGGATGGGCTTGCGGAACAAGCCGCCGGCCTCGGCCGCGGCGAGGCCGCAAAAAACGCCGTGCAGACCATTTTTGTGATAGATCTCCTCGAACAACTCCCGGCCACCGCCAAAATAGACCCAGGCCATGTTTTCCGCCGGACCGGGACCGAAGGGAACGGTGGCGAACAGTTGCAGGGCGGGGATTTTGCCGCTCCACAAACCCGGCGACGAAAAGGCCGCGTCGATGGCCCCCGAGGCGACGGCGTCGAAAATTTCCCGGGATGGAACCAAGGCCTCGGGGGCGAAGAACTTGATCTCGATCTGGCCTCCGGACACCCGCCAAATTTTCCTCTCCAGGCGCTTGGCCAGGGTTCCCAGCAGGGGCAGGGAAGCCGGGTAGGCGCTGGCCATTTTCCAGTGTACCGACGGCTTGGATACGGCCGGCAACAACGGCGCCGGCGGCGCCGGGGAATTCCCGCCGCCGGCGTTCCCCAACCCCGCCTGCTGGCGCGGCGATGTCAGCCGGGGCGCGACCACCGTGGCGCCGATGACGACGCCAACCACCAGACCAATAACAATGCCGATTACCGCCCCGCGCATGCCGTGCCTCCCCATGGATTTCCAAGGACATTATACAGGATTTAAGAATGCCTGGAGAGGGAAACCGAAAGGCGGCAACGGCAAAAGCAAACCGTCGGGAAAATGCGCTCAACAACCTCGGGAGTGTAATCGGCGGCGAAAATGGCTGCCCACTAGCGCCCGGTGACGCCAATCGTTATGGCCAGGCAAAGTCTGTTTTCGGCAACGCCCTTAGCGTCAGTTCATCAAGAAACCTTTCGCGTTCCATGATGGTCGAGCCTGAAAGATAATCCGATGGATATTCGCCGACGCCGATGGGGCTGCACAACTGCTCAAT
>JAUXMA010000350.1 GCA_030623425.1 Rhodospirillaceae bacterium | reverse complement strand
GATGGCACCCTCGCGGCAGGTCGGGCCGCACTTCCCCGGTAATCGGTGAAGAACCAAAACATTCCGGCCGGCCGAGAAAAAGGCTTGATGATGGCTCGCCTAGCCAAAAACTCACCCGATGCCCCGCGCCCTCGCCCTCGATCTTCTTGACGCGGTCTGCACCCGCAAACAGCCTCTCGACGAGGCCATCGACGGCCACTTGGGCCTATCGCGGCTGCCAGCCCGCGACCGTGCCTTCGCCCGCAACCTGGCGAGCACGGTGCTGCGCCGTCTGGGCCAGATCGACGCCCTCATCGACCATTGCCTGGACCGTCCGCTGCCCCGCAAAGCCGGGGACGTGCGAAATTTTCTGCGCCTCGGGGCGGGCCAGCTTCTGTTCATGAAAATTCCCCCCCATGCCGCCGTCGACACGACGGTTGCGTTGGCCCGGCAACGCCGCCACGGCCCCCACAAGGCCCTGATCAACGCCGTCCTCCGGCGGCTCTGCCGCGACGGCGGGAAAATGATCGAGGCCCAGGACGCCGCCCGTCTCAACACTCCCGACTGGTTGTGGGAATCATGGCGGGCGGCCTACGGCGAGCGGACTTGCCGGGCTATCGCCGAAGCCCACCTCCGCGAACCGCCGCTCGACATCACCGTCAAGAACGACCCGCGAGCCTGGGCCGACAGGCTGGACGCCACGATCCTCGCCACCGGCACCCTGCGCCTTCATCGGCGCCGACCGGTGACCGAGCTCGCCGGCTTCGACGCCGGCGCCTGGTGGGTCCAGGACGCCGCCGCCGTTCTTCCGGCCCGCCTGCTGGGCGACGTCAGGGGCCGGCGCGTCATCGACCTCTGCGCCGCCCCCGGCGGCAAGACGGCGCAGCTGGTCCACGCCGGAGCCCGGGTCACCGCCGTCGACCGCTCTCCCAAACGGCTCGAGCGGTTGCGCGCCAACCTGAGGCGGCTCGGCATGCAAGCCGAGACGATCGCCGCCGACGCCGGGCAGTGGCGGCCCTCCGAAGCCGCCGACGCCCTCCTTCTCGACGCCCCTTGTTCGGCCACCGGAATCATCCGCCGCCATCCCGACGTGGCGTGGCTGAAGGGCCCCGGGGACGTCGCCGGGCTGGCCGCCGTGCAAGCGCGGCTGCTGAGCGCGGCGGTGGCGATGGTCAAGCCCGGCGGCCTCATCGTCTATGCCTCCTGTTCCCTGCAGCCGGCCGAAGGGCGGCAACGGATCGCCGCCCTGCTCGCCGGCGGCGCCGC
Organism: Rhodospirillaceae bacterium; assembly: GCA_030623425.1. Lineage (GTDB taxonomy): Bacteria > Pseudomonadota > Alphaproteobacteria > Rhodospirillales > 2-02-FULL-58-16. The sequence goes on along the minus strand of JAUXMA010000350.1, from coordinate 991 downwards.
CGTCGAACGGATTCCCATCGCCGCCGAGGAAACCGGCGGCCTCGCCGAACTGCTGACCGAGGAGGGCGACCTGCGCAGCCTGCCCTGCCACTTGGCCGCCGTCGGCGGCATGGACGGCTTTTTCGCCGCCCGCCTGCGCCGCCGCTAAGCAGGATTCTTTACTCACCGCCCGAAACGGGAGTAAACATCGGAGAGCCGAAAAGGATTTTTGGCGATGGCGGAAAAATCCCAAACCCATGAAGATTTCAACCGCCCCCCCGGCCCCGAGCTGGAAACCTTAGAAAGAGCAGTCCTGGGAGTCTTTCTTGCATGGAATTCCTGATCGAACTTTGGGCGTTCATGAGAGCCCGCAAGAAGTTTTGGCTGCTGCCGATCATTGTCGTCATGGCGTTGTTTGGCGGCTTGGTCGTGTTGAGCCAGGGTTCGGCGGTGGCGCCTTTCATCTACACCATTTTCTAACCGGTTGGGTGGCGTGCGCATCCTCGGCGTCTCCGCCTTCTACCACGACAGCGCCGCCGTGCTGATCGACGACGGGCGTATCGTCGCGGCCGCCCAGGAAGAGCGTTTCAGCCGCCAAAAGCACGACGCCTCTTTCCCCGAAAAGGCCATAGCCTACTGTCTCGATCAGGCCGGCGGGGGGCTCGGCAAGGTCGATTACGTGGCCTTCTACGACAAGCCTTTCTTGAAGTTCGAACGGCTGCTTGAGACCTATCTTGCGTTCGCGCCCAAGGGCTTTCAATCGTTCCGGATGGCGATACCGTTGTGGCTCAGGGAAAAGCTGTTCCAGAAGAACTTGCTCGGCAGGGAATTTAGCAAATTCGACAACGGTTTCGACGGCCGCGAAAAGCTTCTCTTCGCCGAACACCACCAGAGCCACGCCGCCTCGGCGTTCTTCCCCTCCCCTTTCGAGGACGCCGCCGTCTTGACCATGGACGGGGTCGGCGAATGGGCGACCACCTCGGTGGCGCTAGGGTCCGGCAATCGCCTTGAG
>JAUXMA010000306.1 GCA_030623425.1 Rhodospirillaceae bacterium | reverse complement strand
TCCTACCGAGGAAACGAATAACGCGATCGTATGGGTACCATATGTCAGATTTGGACCACTAGTGTGATTCAGTAAGTTAGTGGCTTTGCCGTTGGCCGGTTGGCCTCGAAGACGGCCGGGGACGCACGGTAATCCGGACGTAGAGCTTCAAGGTTTTCAAATCCGCCGCGCCGGCCGCCGTCATCATATGGAAATGGCCTTCCTGGAATTTGATCGGCAAGGTGACGTAACACCCGCCCTCCTTGACGGCGCCGTCCGGCGGCAGGTAATCGGCGATCGTGGTCCGGGTTTGCGCTAAGAACCAGTCGAGCAAATGTTGCGAACTGAAGCCTTCGCCGGTGGCGTTTTGAAAAAAAATTTCGGCGCCCCCCTTCTCGTTTTCATAGGCGTCGACCGTTTGCCGGGACAGTTGCAGGTTGCCGCCGTCGGGATGATAGTAGTCGGCCTCGAAGCCGATGTGATGGAGCATGAAGTCGAATTCGCCGCCGATCCGCTCGTTGCTCATTCTTTAATCCGGCGGTTGATGGCGTAGTCCCCGGTCCCTTCCCGAAAAGGCTGCATCAGCATCCGGTGCAGGTGCTGGGCGCCCGGATCGCGAAACAGCTCGATGCCGATGGTCATGCCTTGATGCCCTTTTTCGGGTTGGCCGCGGTAGGTTCCCAACAGGCGGTCCCACCAGGGCAGGTTGAAGCCGAAGTTGGAGTTGGCCTCGTCGGCCAGAAGCGAATGGTGGACCCGGTGCATGTCCGGCGTCACCACCAACAGCCTGAGCCAACGATCAAAGCCCAAAGGCAAGCCGAAGTTGGCATGGTTGAACATGGCGGTGGCGTTGAGCAATACCTCGAAGATCATCACCGCCACGGCGGGCGGGCCAAGCACCGCGACCACCGCCATCTTGATGCCCATGGAGAGGACGATCTCGACCGGGTGGAAGCGCGCTCCCGTGGTGACGTCGATATCCAGGTCGGCATGGTGCATGCGGTGCAACCGCCACAGCAAAGGCACCGCGTGAACCATGACGTGTTGAAGGTAAATGGCGAAATCGAGGATCGCCACCGAAGCGGCGACGGCCAGCCAATAGGGAACGGAAAAGTTGTTGAAAAGCCCCCAACCCCGATCGGCGGCGAGCGCCGCCAGGCCGACGGCGGCGACGGGAAACAGCAGCCGCAGCACGACCGTGTTCAAGGCGACGATCCCCAAATTCGCATACCAGCGAACGGCCCGGGATTGGCTCAATGCTCGCTTCGGCGCGATCAGCTCCAAGAACATCATCAACGCCAGCACGCCGAAAAAGCATCCCAGCCGGATCGCCGTCTCATTGTCGAGAAGGAAATTCGCCATGGTCCTGGCTCCCCAAAGACAATGAATTTAGCGGCTTTATAAGGGCCGCGCAAAGGGCCGCGACCGGAGCCCCAACACCGTCCTGATACAGAGGAATCACGTAAGATTTGGACCACTAGGACAATGGAAACTTGCGGCGCAAGGGTCTTCGGCACTAAATCTATAGGATGGAGTTCGAATTCCGGCGCCTGACGGGGGTAAGCCTCCGCACCCCGCTTTCGCCGGAAGAGACGGAGAAAGTTGTTGACCAACACCGTGATCCCGCCCGCTGACGGCACCAAGAGCGAAACGGACCTTGATCCTTTCCTCGATCCGTGGACGGAAATCGAACGGCTGCGGCGCCAAAAAAATGCCGTCATCCTGGCGCACTACTATCAGGACGAGGAAATCCAGGACCTGGCGGATTTCGTCGGCGATTCGCTGGATCTTTCCAGGCGGGCGGCGGCCACCGACGCCGACGTGATCGTCTTTTGCGGAGTCCGTTTCATGGCCGAGGTGGCGAAGATCCTCAGCCCCGAAAAGACCGTGCTTTTGCCTGACGCCGCCGCCGGCTGTTCGCTTGAGGAGACTTGCCCGCCCGACGCCTTCCGCCGCTTCCGCGAAGCCCATCCCGACCACCTGGCAGTCACCTACATGAACTGCTCGGCCGAGGTGAAAGCCTACTCCGACATCATCGTCACCTCGTCCAACGCCGAGGCCATCCTGGCCCAGTTGCCGGAAGGCCAACCCATTCTTTTCGCGCCGGACCAGCATCTTGGCGACTACCTCGCCCGCAAGACCGGCCGCGAGATGACCCTTTGGCCGGGCACCTGCGTTGTCCACGATCAGTTCTCGGAACGCCAGTTGGTGAAGCTCAAGGTCCATCATCCGAACGCCCTGGTGGTCGCCCATCCCGAATGTCATGACGGCATCCTCGGTCATGCCGACCACGTCGGATCGACGCGATCGATCCTTAATTTCGTGGTCGCCGCTCCGGGCCGGGAATTCATCATCGCCACCGAGCCCCATATCATCCACCAGATGAAAAAGGCGGCGCCCGGTAAAACGTTCATCCCGGCGCCCGGGGCCGACGGCGGCTGCAACTGCTCCTATTGCCCGTTCATGGAGCTGAACACCATCGAGAAGCTGTACCTGGCCCTGGTCAACACGGCGCCTCGGGTGGAGATTCCCGAGGACCTGCGCTTGCGCGCCTTGAAACCATTGCAACGGATGTTGGAGATGTCGCCGCCGGCGAAGACGGCGCCCGCCCGAGCCGCCTAGTGACCTCCGACATGGCTCTCGACCCCGCCGCCGTCAGCCGTTTCATCGACCGCGCCCTGGCCGAGGACTTAGGAAGCGGCGACATCACATCGGACGCCGTCATCCCGGAACACGCCGTCGTCAAGCTGGTCATGACAACGCGCCAAGACATCGTCGTCGCCGGC
>JAUXMA010000207.1 GCA_030623425.1 Rhodospirillaceae bacterium | reverse complement strand
TGAGTTGCAGGCGCGCCACCGACAGGCGAGAGGCACCGCCGACCATGGGCGTGGGGGCTTCGCTGGGGTTGTCCAGCCTGGTGGTCCGCGGAGGCGGGCCACTGGCCAAGCCTTGGAAACCGATCGCAACCACTCCTTACACACGCATGGGCATAAGCACGTAGAGCGCGCTGGCGTCGCCGGCATCGCGGAGAATCGTCGGCGAGGCGGCGTCGGCCAGGGATAGATGGGCGTCGTCACTCTGAATCTGGTGGGTAATGTCGAGCAAATAGCGGGAATTGAAGCCGATCTCCATGGATTCGCCCTGATAAGCCACTTCCAGTTCCTCGGTGGCGCTGCCGCTGTCCGGGCTGCTCGCCGAAAGGACCAGGGTGCCGCTGCTCAATGACAGTTTCACCGCCCGCGATTTCTCGCTGGAAATAGCCGAAACCCGGTCGACGGCATCGGCGAACAACTTGCGGTCCACTTCCATTTGCTTGTCGTTGCCGGTGGGGATGACGCGCTCGTAATCGGGAAAGGTTCCGTCGATCAGCTTCGAGGTCAACTCGGTGTTATCAAAGGTAAACCGGATCTTGGCTTCGGAAAGAGCGATAGCGATGGCGTCGGTGGATTCGTCGATGAGTTTTCTCAGTTCGGCGACCATCTTGCGCGGAACGATGATGCCGGGTATGCCGGCGGCGCCGGCCGGCAAGGGGACCTCGACGCTGGCCAGCCGATGGCCGTCGGTAGCGACGGCGCGAAGGACATCGACGCCATCGCGGCTGGCCGCGTGCAGGAAAATGCCGTTGAGATAATAGCGGGTTTCCTCGGTGGAAATGGCGAACCGCGTGCGGTCGATGAGGGCGCGGAGATCACCCGCCTGGAGAGTGAAATTATGGGGCAGGTCGCCCCCGGACATGACCGGAAACTCCTCCGTCGGCAGGCAGGCCAGGCTGAACCTGGAACGTCCGGAGGTGAGCTTGAGTTGGCCCTCGTCGCCGCCGAGCAGTTCCACCTGCGAGCCCTCGGGCAGCTTGCGGACGATGTCGTAGAGAATATGCGCCGGCACCGTGGTCGCTCCGGTGGCGGCGACCTCGGCGTCGACGGCCTCGACGATGTCCAAGTCCATATCGGTGGCATTCAGGCTCAATGTGCCGTCGCCCGCTTCCATCCGGACGTTGGAAAGGATCGGGATGGTGTTGCGGCGTTCGACGACGCTATGCACGTGGGCAAGCGCTTTCAAAAACGTGGCTTGTTCGACGGTCAGTTTCATGGCCATTCTTCGTCCCGTCCATGACCCCCATGGCGGCTTGATCGGTCTCCGCGAAGGGACCTTCGCCGATGCCGCCCGCGGGGCGGTCGCCGGGCTCTCCGAAAAGACGCTTCACGGGGCTCATGGACAAGCCCCGCGAGTCATCGATCATTATACCAAAAGCTCTTGCAATCGAAAGCGGTTTCCGCTTCGCGCCGCGCCCTTTTCGAAGCCCTTTCCCGGCACCGGCGGACGATCACTGAAAAGATGCCGTCGCGACCGCGGCGGCAAGGCGGGGAGGGCTGAAAAAAGGAGGGGAACTCAACCCTCCAACAGACGGCGCAAAAGCTCCACGTCCTCGGCGAAAGCGGAATCTTGATCGCGCAGTTCGTCGATCTTTTTTACCGCATGCATCACCGTCGTGTGATCGCGGTTGCCGAACTTGCGGCCGATCTCGGGCAACGACCGCGAGGTCAGCTGCTTGGCCAGATACATGGCAACCTGGCGGGGCCTGGCGACGGAGCGGGCGCGCCGGGCCGAGCTCATATCGGTGACCCGGATGTTGAAGTGGGAGGCGACGCGTTTCTGAATTTCTTCGATCGTCACGCGGCGGTCGTTGGCGCGCAAAAGATCGTGAAGGACTTCCTGGATGGTTTCCAGGCAGATTTCCCGGCCTATCAGTTGGGCATGGGCGACGACGCGGTTGAGGGCGCCCTCCAGTTCACGGACGTTGGCGGTAATCTTATGGGCCAGGAACTCCAAGACCTTGCTCGGCACATCATCGACCCCCAACTGTTCGGCTTTCGACTGAAGGATGCCCAAGCGCAACTCGTAAGTCGTGGCGTGAATGTCGGCGACCAAACCGCAGTTGAGACGCGATTTCAAGCGGTCTTCCATGCCCTCCAGATCCGAAGGCGACTTGTCGGCGGAAACGACGATTTGGCGTCCCTGGTCGACGAGGGCGTTGAAAGTGTGGAAGAACTCTTCCTGGGTGGACTCCTTGCCGCTGATGAACTGGACGTCGTCGATCAACAGCACGTCGATCGAGCGGAACTGGTCCTTGAAATCGAACGTGTTCTGCTCGCGAAGGGCGCGGATGAAGCGGTACATGAACTTCTCGGCGGAAAGATAGATGACGGTGCGCGCCGGGTCCTTCTTGCGGATGTACCAGGCGATGGCATGCATCAGATGAGTCTTGCCCAGGCCGACCCCGCCGTAAAGGAACAACGGATTGAACGGCACCGCCGCCGCCTCGGCGACGCGGCTGGCGGCGGCGTGGGCGAATTCATTGGGTTTGCCGACGACAAACCGGTCGAAAACGAAACGGGGATCCAGAGGCGCCGAGATGTTGCGGTGGTAATCCTCGCCGCCGCCGGCGGCGGCTGGCGGTTTCGACTGAACGGCGGCGGCCGGTTTGTCCGCCGCCGGCCGCCGCGAGCGTTCCGGCTGAACGAAAACGTCCACCGATTGGACGCTTGAATCCTCGCCCTGCCACAAAGCGCAAAGACGGTTGACGTAATGGGCGAGTATCCAGTCGCGCATGAAACGGGTGGGCACGGAAATCCGGACTTGGCCGCCGAAAACCTCGCGCAGGGTCATCGGCTTCAGCCAGCTTTGATAGGCGGCCTCGCCGATCTCGGAGCGCAACCGACCGCAAACCCTTTCCCACTGGGCATTCACATGACTGTCAGCCGAACCGCTTTCCATTGTTTTCGTCGTCTCCAGCGGTTTCCCTGCCTTGACAATGACCGCCACCAAGGTTTCTTCCGCTAAGGTGCGGAACGTGGCCTCAAGGCAGGTTGACTCAAACTAGGGGGAACGACAATAACCGCTAGCCGACAGGGCCGGTAATGAGGAGTCTCTACGATCAAACCGTCGGCAACAAGCCCATCAACCAAGCTAGCGGTTCTGACTTAAATGATTAAATGATACCAGCGGGCATCAAAAAAAATTCAACATGTCCCCCAGAAATACTCTCCCAGCCGACCTGGATTAACTGGGATAGCCCCTAAATCCTCACCAACCCCCCCGCTGAACCCCTTTGAAAACCTAACGGGAATTCACCAAGACGAAATTCTTTACTTGTTGGAAGTGATACAATCATAGGAATTACTTATAAAATATTCAAAAATAATTATTTTCTATTAGCTAACGAAACCATCCCGCGCAATATTGAAGTTTTTCACAAGGATCAACATAACCCTTCGGACCGTCCAAACTTACATGGGCAATTTCGTCTTGGCAACGTGACCGAATGGAGAACGTTGCAAAAAAACCGCTTGACAAGTAATTTTATTGCGCCCCCGGAGCGGTAAACGCGGGCCCCAAAAAAGATCGCCGTTCGTCGATGCGGGGTGGCCGTCGCCGGCCTCGAAAATCAGGCGGCAATAGCCTTGATCTGGGCCGACAGGCGCGACAGTTTGCGGGCCATTTGATTGCGGTGAAATACCCTGTTGCGGGCGGCGCGCATCATTTCCGGCTGGGCTTCGCGGAAAGCCGCGGCGGCCAGTTCCTTGTCGCCGCTGGCGATGGCTGCCTCCACCTTTTTGATGAAGGAGCGGACGCGGTTGCGGCGGATGCCGTTGGCCCGTGTGCGACGCTTGATCTGGCGAATGCGTTTCTTCGCCGATGCGTGAGTGGCCATCGATCAAATCTTGTTCAAGTACCAATTCATTTGCCGGTTCGTCCCTTGCCACTGCTTAGTCTCCATAGCAAAGCTAAGGCGGCGAACGGGCCGGCAAGGAGAGGCGGCTTATATCGCCGCCGCCGGTTGCCGTCAACCCCGA
>JAUXMA010000114.1 GCA_030623425.1 Rhodospirillaceae bacterium | reverse complement strand
GGCCAACGCTCGCCGGCTGATCGAGGCTCTGAAATTCGGGAGGGTTCGGCGGGGAAATCAACCGGTTAATGATTGACAAAACAGACGTACCATCCTGTTGTATAAATGCACCATCATAAAATTTATATTAATTTTTAACGTGAAAATTGTTGATTGATCACAACACTTCATTTCTAATTTAACGCGCCGAGCTTTGAGAGAGTGTGTCTGCGTGATCCGTCATATAGACCTACTGCGAAAGTCCAAATTTGCGATCCCAACTCATTGATATCATTGGTATAAATTCCTGGAAAATCGACTTTCGCAGTAGGTCTATTAAAGTTTACATCCGCTTTTCGATGCTTTAGATTTTATTAAACATTGTCGCTGTCTACTGTGGGCCAAAGGGGAATCAAAATGTCGTATAATTTTCTCAGACTGCCGTACTGGTATGGGGTTTTAATCATCACCGCCGCTTTATCGATCGGCGGTGTTTTTCCGGCTTTCGCTGTTGGGGAGGCGACGGCTCAAGACGAGATTAGGCTAGCCGAAGGAGACGTCTTTTATGACGCCACCGGAGAAGACCCCGAAGGCGTCAACGATCCGCTGGAGCCGATGAACCGTGTTTTCTTTGATGTGAATGAGTTCCTCCAGGACTACCTTTTGCGTCCCATCAGCAAGGCCTATGTAGTCCTTCTGCCGGCGCCTGTCCGCACGGCCTTTGGCAATGCCCTGGACAACCTCAGGTCGCCCGTCGTTCTGGCCAACGACCTCATGCAAGGGGAAGGCGGACGGGCATTGGATACCTTCGGCCGTCTAGCGGTCAACAGCACCGCCGGCGTGGGCGGACTTTTCGATGTCGCCGACAGCCTTGGGATGGAAAAGCATGACGAGGATTTCGGGCAGACACTTGGCGCCTGGGGCGTCGGCGAGGGATTTTATCTTGTCCTCCCTCTCTTTGGTCCTTCCAGCCCACGTGATGCGTTTGGCAAACTGGGGGTCGATACTTTCTTGTTGGATCCCGTTGGCATGTGGCTTAGTAATTCGGAGCACGACGAGGGTACAGGCGCGCGGATAGGTTTGAGCGCTCTTGATGAGTACTCCGGCGTCATGGACGAGTTGGAGCAGGTGAAAAAGACATCCATTGATTATTACGCGGCGATTCGCAGCATGTATCGTCAGAAACGCAAGTCCGAAATCGAAAACGGCAAGCCGGAAGAGCTTCCGCCCATTCCCGACCTCAAACTTAGTTATGAATTGAAGGATGATGTTGCCAGCGACCCGGTTTTTGCGGCGAACGACTTTTCTGCTGAAGACCTGGAAGACCTGGACGGGCAATAATTGGCCTGTCGGTTGGGGAGATTCGTTCGCTGATCGGGACACGAATTTTTTTCTGATGGTGTTTTGGAATGTCCCGGCTCCGGGGCGATTTTCCGCCATCTGGTCTTAGAGTCCGTGGCGACCGCCGTTTTTTGTCGCCATGGACCGGGCCTCGAAAAGCCCCCTCTCCGCATTTATAAAGATGATCATCAAACGCTTATAATCCATTGATATAGAATAGTTTTTCAATAGTACCATTGACTTTACTTGGTTATTGGTTAACTATATCATTCAACCGGTACTCTATTGGGGCCGGAAAGGCAATCTGGCTTGGCTTGAGGGCGGGCGTGATCGGCATATGGATTCGTTGAGGAGGATATGGCCCGCTCACATCACGTTTTTTTAAACTTCACTGTAATGCTCGCGTCTCCGCGATCCGTGAGCACAGCCGTAGCGGCGTAGGTGGATATGACCGTTCGGGTCTGTCGAAACTCGGAAGAATTGGGTGACCGTAAATTATGACTGCTTTGACCTTGCCAATCGTTCCGATGGAAAAAGGGCTGTCGCGGTATTTCCGCGAGGTTTGGTCCTTTCCCGTTCTTGAGCCGCAAGAGGAATACATGCTGGCCCGCCGCTGGCTTGGACACGATGACGTGGACGCCGCCCATAAGCTGGTGACCAGCCACCTGCGACTCGTCGCCAAGATTGCCATGAATTACCGGGGTTATGGCCTGCCGGTGGCGGACTTGGTTTCCGAGGGCAATATCGGTTTGATGAAAGCCGTGAAGAAATTTGAACCGGAACGTGGATTTCGCCTGTCGACCTATGCCATGTGGTGGATCAGGGCGGCGATCACCGAATATATCCTGCGCTCCTGGTCGGTGGTCAAACTGGGCACCACGGCGGCACAGAAGAAACTTTTTTTCAGCTTGAGAAGACAAAAAAACCGCCTGAAAATTATGGATTTTGGTGATCTGAACAGCGACCAAGCGGCTGAGCTCGCCGCCGTCATGCAGGTTTCCGAGAAGGAAGTGGTCAATATGAACCGGCGGCTGACGGCGCTCGATGTTTCGCTCAATGCGCCTCTTAGCCAATCCGAGGATGAAAGCTTGGAATTCCAGGATCTCCTGGTTGATGAAGCCCCTTCCCCCGAAACCCAGGCCGCGGAAAGCGAGGAGGGCAAGTTGCGCCGGAGATTCCTCGAACAAGCCCTTGCCGAGCTGCCCGAGCGTGAGCGCAACATCCTGGTCGAACGGCGGTTGACGGACGATCCTGTAACACTGAAGGAACTGGGCAAAGCATACGGGATCAGCCGGGAGCGGGTTCGTCAACTGGAAGTCCGCGCTTTCGAAAAGGTGAAATCGTTGGCCGAGGCGGCTGCTGGGGGTGCGAATCGGGGAACTTGACCCCGGCTCGATGATCGTCCTTTTCACCGATTTCGGTTTGACTGGCCCTTATGTGGGGCAAGTCAAGGCGGTGCTTCACCACCAAGCGCCGGAAGTTAGGATCGTCGATCTTTTCGCCGACCTCCCTCCCTATGACCCGAAAGCCGCCGCTTACCTGTTGCCGGCCTATGTTGAGGAATTTCCGGCCGGCGCGGTCTTCCTGTGCGTGGTCGATCCCGGCGTTGGCGGAAAGAGAGCGCCGGGAGTGCTCAAGGCCGGTGGCCGCTGGTACGTGGGTCCCGACAACGGCCTTTTTGAACTGATCTTGCGCCGTCAGCCAGGCGAATCCACCTGGTGGGAGATCACTTGGCGCCCGCAAAGATTATCCGCGACCTTCCATGGCCGCGACTTGTTTGCGCCGGTCGCGGCGCGAATCGCCAACGGCGGCGAGCCGGAAGGAATCATGCGCCCGGTAGAAGGCATCCGCCGTCCCGATTGGCCCGACGATCTGGCGCAAGTCGTCTACATCGATGGTTTTGGCAATGCTGTCACCGGCATCCGATCCGCCGCTTTGTCCCCGCAAGCCGAAATTCTCGTGGCCGGAGAGCGGCTACATCGTGCCGTCAACTTTTCCGACGTTTCACCGGGGACTCCGTTCTGGTATGAAAACGCCAACGGTCTAGTTGAAATTGCCGTCAACCAAGGAAAGGCGAACGTCGTTTTGAACTTGACCGTGGGCACCGGGGTCATGGTCGCGTCCGAGTTCATGGCGGCGAACCTGTGACATATGTCGCAGCCGCATCCGATTAGGCATGACATAAAAACTTAGGGGGAGTTTATAATGCTGTTTGCGTTACCCTCTTACGGCAGGGATGCGATTGAAGGGCTTTTGACCCCGGAGTGAGATGGGATGACATTCGCGGTCAAGTTTTGGGGGACTCGGGGAAGCATTGCCTGTTCATCTCCGGAATACATAAAATACGGCGGCAATACCAGTTGCCTGGAGGTGATCGCGGATGACCGCCACATCGTCCTGGATGCCGGCACCGGAATCCGTGAACTGGGCAAAAAATTTCTCGCTCATGACATTCGCAGCACCCACTTGCTTCTCACCCATACCCACTGGGACCACATCAACGGCTTTCCCTTTTTTGTCCCGGCTTACGATCCCAATCGTTCCATTCACATCATGGCCGGGCATCTGAACGCAGAGACAGGCGGCATCAAGGATGCGCTATCCCAGCAGATGGACGGCCCGATGTTTCCGGTGCCGCTGGAAGCGATGCGGGCGAACTTGCGTTTCGAAGATTTCGAGGCTGGAGACGAATTCAATCTCATTGCCGGGATTAAGGTGAAAACGGCGCCCCTGAAGCATCCTAATCGCGCCACCGGCTATCGGTTCGAATACAACGGCAAAGCGTTTTGCTACATCACCGACACCGAACACGTTCCCGGCGATCCCGACCAAAGGATTCTCGGTCTGATCGAGGGAGCCGATATGGTGATCTATGACTGCACCTATACGGAAGAGGAACTTTCTTCGAGAATCGGCTGGGGGCATTCCACCTGGAACGAAGGGGTCCGTTTATGCCAGGCGGCAAAGGTCAAGCGATTGGCCATCTTTCATCACGAACCCGACCACGACGATGCTTTCATGGAGCGGCTTGAGGCCGAGGCCAAGAAGACCTGGTCGGGCACTTTCGTTACCCGTGACGGCATGCAAGTCGAGATGGAATAAAACGGCTCTATTGTTGCCGTTCTTCCGGGGTTACGGCCGGCGAGCCGAATTTCATCCTTTCCGCCGCCATCTCCTTGAGTTCATCCTTGCGCAGCAGTTTTTCGCGTTCATCCAGATCCATGGGATAGATGCGCATGATCACCCGGCGGTTTTCCGACTGGTTCTCCTTGATAGGGTTGCCCTCGGCGTCCCGGTTCGGTAGTTTCGGGCGCGTTTCGGCGTAGCCGACCGCCATCATGCGCTCCATATCGATGCCCTGGGAAATGAAGTAACGGACGACGCCGGAGGCGCGGCCCGCCGACAGCTCCCAGTTCGACGGGTAGCGGGCCGTGCTGATCGGGTCGTCGTCGGTGTGGCCCTCGATCTCGATGTTGTAGTACTTGTATTTGGGTGACTTGAACATATCGGCCATCGTCTTCAGGACCGGTAAGGCTTGATGGCGGAGGTCCGCCGATCCCGGCTTGTAGAAGGCGGAACTGGCCAATTCGATGGTGATTCCCTTGTCGTCGGTCTCGACTTCCACCACCTCGTCGGCCTGCATTTCGTAGACCACGTCCTGCATGTCGAACTTCATTATGGAAATGGGGCTGGATTGTTCTTTCTGCCCCATGCCGATCTCGTTGGCGATGCCGGCCGCCGCCTCTTCGAACTTGGGGATGTCGATCTTGGAAAAGTTCAACAGCATGACGAAGAACGCCATGAGAAGGGTAATGGCGTCGGCATAGGTGGTCAGCCAGGATTCGTCTGGTGGTGCGTCTTCATCCATCGCTATCAGTCTTCTCTGTTCCAATCCCCGCTGGTTACTTCTTCATCTTGTCGATGTTGAAGTGGATCGCGGGGTCGAGGTAGCTGTTCATCCTGTCCTGGATGAAGCGCGGGCTCTTGTTGTCGGCCAGGAGCGCCAAGCCCTCGGCGACTAGTGTGTTGCGGAAGCGAATGATCTGTTCGCGCTGCAGGATCTTGGAGGCGGCGGGGATGAAGATGAGGCGGGCGAAGAACACGCCGTAAAGGGTGGTGATCATGGCCACCGCCAGGCCGGCGCCCAATGACGCCGGATCGCCGCCCATGCTGCTGAGCATGACGATCAGGCCGACCAGGGTGCCGATCATGCCGAAGGCGGGGGCCGCGGCCCCCATGTCCTTGAGGATGTTGACCTGAATCGTGTTACGTCCGAAAGTGGTGTTTATGGTGGTGGTTAAAATTTCGCGAACTTCATCGCCGGTATAGCCGCTGATCACCATATCGGTGCCGAATTTGAGGAACAAGTCGCCCTTGACCGCCTTCTTGACTTCCGATTCCAAGCCGGGAATGCCGTTCTTCTGCACCGCGTAGGCCCATTTGATGATCCGCCCGACCTCGGCCTTGAGGACTTCGCGGCCGATCTTGGGCGCCGCCATGATCTTAAGGATCAGCTTCAACGACAAGATCACGTAACGCGGCTCGTAGGCGATGAAGGTGGAGGACAGGGTGCCTCCGAAGACCATGACGAAACTGGCGGCGTCGACGAAGAGCAGGAAGCTGTCGGCGGTCATCAGAATGGCCCCGAAAAAGAGCCCGAACGCCGCTAT
>JAUXMA010000378.1 GCA_030623425.1 Rhodospirillaceae bacterium | reverse complement strand
GGTGACGGGGCTGCCGTCGGGCTGCCGCCAGACGATCTGGCGTTGCTTGGGTTTTTTCGTGTTCATTTAGCTTTCCACCCTGGCCGGCGCGGCGCTTGCGCGTTTCGTTTCTCCTGAAATCCGAGGACTTCGGAGAAACCGGATAAGAGAACTCATTCCGTCGGGGTTTCCTTCGCCTTGTCATCGGCTTTATGTTTCCGGTACGTGCGGATGCTAAGCGGGATGGTGGCGATGTAACAAAAGAGGACCGCCGCCAGGGTCACCCAGGGGGCGCTGATCAGGGCGGCCGTGAGCAATCCGACGAATAGCATGGTCGGCAACACCAGCTTGTGGGGAACCTTGATTTTCTTGAAGGAAAACGTCGGGATAGGACTGACCATCAGCGCCGCCACCGTCACCATGAAAACCGAAACCGTGCCCGGCGACCTGAAAAAGCCGTCGCCGACCTGAAAAGACAGAATCATCGGCAACACGACCAGTCCGGCGGCCGCCGGCGACGGCACGCCGGAGAAAAAATTGCGGGTCCAGGCCGGCTGCTCGACTTCTTCCAACATGGTGTTGAAACGGGCCAGCCTGAGGGCACAACAGACGCTGAACAAAAGCGCCAGCATCCAGCCGAAACGGCCTGCCTCCACCATTGCCCAAAGATAGAGCACGAATGCCGGCGCCACTCCGAAGCAGATGAAATCGGACAACGAATCGAGTTCCGCTCCGAACTTGCTGGATCCTTTGAGGACGCGGGCGATGCGCCCGTCGAGGGCGTCGAGGATGGCAGCGACCAAAAGGGCCAAGATGGCGTGTTCCCAGCGGTCGAGAAAGGCGAAACGGATGGCCGTCATGCCGGCGCAGATTGCGGTCAAGGTCAGGATGTTGGGGATCATCCGGTTGAAGTGCAGCCATTGGGGGCGCGCTCGGCGCATCAGCGAATCTCTCCGCCGCCGGCCGATTCCCGGGAACGAAGATCGGCGATAACGGTTTCGCCGGCGACCGAGATTTGACCCTTTGCCACCAAGGGGGTCGCGCCTTCCGGCAAATAGACATCGACACGGCTGCCGAAACGGATCAAGCCGAAGCGCTCGCCGGCCCGTAAAGTCTGACCTTCCGCGACATGACAAAGAATGCGCCGGGCGATCAGACCGGCGATCTGGACGAAGGCGATATCGTCTTGTTGATCACGCATGGCCATGCGCAGACATTGCCGCTCGTTGAATTCGCTGGCCTTGTCCAGCGAGGCGTTGAAGAACTTGCCCGTTATGTAAACCGACTTGGTGATGGTGCCGTCACAGGGGCTGCGGTTGACGTGAACGTTGAATACGTTCATGAAAATCGCCACCCTGGGCCTGGATATATCCCCCATTTCCAACTCCGGCGGCGGCACCGCCGCGTCGACCGACCGGACAATCCCGTCGGCGGGGCTGATGATCAGCCCCCGGCGGGTCGGCGTCACCCGCTCGGGATCGCGGAAGAAATAGGCACACCAAAGAGTGAGAACGGCGCCGATCAGTCCTAGAGGCTGGGCGACATAAGCCATGGCCGCCGAGGCGGCGGCGAAAAGGCCGATGAACGGCCAGCCGGCGCGGTTGATGGGCACCAAGACGGTGTTCAGCAAATCACGAACCCTTCATTCGGGTGGCGTTTCCTATCGGCGGCATTCTACCGGCCAAAGCGGAAGAGATTAAGGATTTAAGGGACGTTGATACAAAAACACGCCTGAAAAAATGCGGTTTGCCGGGACCTTGACATCTTTGGCCCCGCTGTCGAACTGGGCGGGCCCGGTTCTAGTAGCCTGTATCATCTAAATTGCACCCCTACGATCGCTTTTCCCGTCCCCTCGGTAGGAGGGAGGGCGCAGGCGATGCCTGCCCATCGGCAAGCCTTTCCGACGCCCCG
>JAUXMA010000223.1 GCA_030623425.1 Rhodospirillaceae bacterium | reverse complement strand
CGGCTTTCCGAGCCCCCCGGCGCCGTTTCGCGGCGCTTGTGATACACCGGCATCACGGCGCGCCGCGCGCCTAGCCGGATGAACTCGGAAAGCCGTCGTATGGGTACCATATGTCGGATTTGGACCACTGGCTTCGATCATGTGGGTTTCATGATCGGATTGCAACCGGTGAAAGCTGCTGCCGTCTCGTTGGCGTTCCCTTGTTGACCGTCAAAGGCGCCTACCCTTTGTCGGCGAAAGACCACGGCCAGGCGGCGCCTCTGACGCCGCTGGAATCGCCGTGCCGGCAAGCGCATCCGGCTCTCAGGCTTCGACCACTGAATTACCGGACATAGCCAGGCATCTCGCGCCTTTAAAGACGGAGGGCGGGTATGATGCTGAATAGGACTGGAACATTTTTCATGGGGCTGTCCCAGATAACGGTCATCTTGGGGTGTTTTCCATCCGTGTTTTCAGTTCCTTAACGCCCCTTCATTCCGAGGATGGTCTTTTCCGGACTGTCTGCACCGTTATCTGGGACAGCCCCTAAAAAAATTATCAAATTGTCAATATTTTACGGAGAAAATGAATGCATTGAATGGGTTTCGATAGGGAGGAATTAAGATGGATCGGATAAATTGTGTGTAGCACTATATTTTGTGATTTTTTAAATTTCGATACCAAAAAGTAGTTTATTTGCGCTTTCATCCGCGGTATTAACAGTCCTGGAGCAAAGCGTGAAGTTCAAGAAAGGATCAACACCGGCGATGACCGATCCGGACGAAGAGCCGTTGGATGGGAGGAGCGTTTAGGTGAGCAACGCTCTTGGCATCACCCATGAAGGCCTTAATGCCGCCCTCGGCATCAAGGAAGATTACAAAAAGGGCATTCCCATCTGCCTGCCGGGCGAAGCGTCGCGCATGCTCATGCCCGAGAACCTGATGAACCATGACTTGGATCTGCGCAGTTTCGAGGACCCGCTGGCCCTGGCGATGATGGCGGCCCGGGATCCGGAGACGCCGATGGCGCTGGCGGCGGTGGCCAGACTGTCGCCGCTCGCCGGCAAGACCAAGCTGGTTTCCGGCATCTACGGCATGGTCGCCGAGACGACCAAACACCCGCTGGTCAGCAAGAGTGTTTCGCTGGTCACCGAAAGCGCCTTCAGCCCCGGCACCATCGCCCAGGTTCGCCACCACGCCAGTAAGGTCATCGTCCACACCCGCACCCAGTATACGATAGCCCTGCGCCAGAATTTGCACGCTCTATTGGCGGGGGCGATCGCGCCGCGCCGGTTCGTGCGCGAATTCTTCGAACTCGTCGAGGCCGGAAACATGCGCAACGACATCCGCAAGAAACTGCTTCTCAGTCTGCTGCTGTCCGCGAACATCCGCCCCAGCATCAAGTTTCTGTTGCTGGAAAACTTGCGGCGAATACCTAAACCGGTTCGCCTTGCCATCATCTCGGTGATTTTCAAGGCCAAGCCGTCGCGTGACATCGACATCATGAAGGAAGAGCTGAAATGGATCATTGGCCAGGAAAACCTGGCCGCCAACGTCCATTAAGACAGCCCCCGCGCCCACCCGATTCCGTCTTTCCGCCACCACGTCTGCTCGTATTAAACGTCATCCGCCGGGGGCACGAGGCGGCCGCCGCCTTTGATCCAGGCGGCAAGCCCGCCGCCCAGGTGGTGGACGTTTTCGACGCCGGCTTCGTGCAGGGTTTTCACCGCCAGCGCCGAGCGTTCGCCGAAAGCGCAATAGAGAACCAGTTTCTTGTTCGCTTGCAAGGCCAAAGCTTTCAGCACTCCCGCCGGCGCCACATGCTCGTCCAGTTTCCGATAGGGGGCATGATACGAACCGGGGATGACGCCGTCGTGCCGGCGTTCGCCGTCCTCGCGGAGGTCGACGAAAAAGACGTCCGCCCGACCGTGCCAGTCGAGGGCCTGGTCAATGAAAAGGGTCCTTTCCCTGAGCAGCGGCTCGGAAAGGGAAAAGCCGATGGAGAGGTTGGCCGGCACCGCCACATCCATCATTTTCGGATCTTCGAGGTCGAGGTTGTTCATGATCTCGGCGTATTCCGGCGCCGAGGCGACCTGAAGACGCGGATTGTGGGCTTTTTCCTCGGCGATGGTGCTGAGCGTGTCTCCCTTGTAGTCGTGGCCGGGATATACCAAGGTGTCGCCAGGCAACGTCAAAAGCTTGTTGAAGAGGGAGTCGTAGGCGGCCCGGGGATCGCCGTTCTGGAAATCGGTCCTTCCCGTGCCCCTGATCAACAGCGTGTCGCCGGTGAATACCCTGTCGGACATCCTGAATGAGTAGGAATCGTCCGTGTGGCCGGGTGTGTGGATCGCTTCGAGAACGATGTCGGCGACTTCGATCCGGTCGCCATCCTCGATGCGCATGGAGACAACATCGACACGGCTTTCCCTGCCCATGACGGTGACGCAGCGGGTCCGGTCGCGCAATGCGCCGAGGCCGGTGATATGGTCGGCGTGAACATGGGTGTCGAGCGCTTTCGCCAGCTTCAGGTCCAACTCGTCAAGCAACTGGATAT
Source organism: Rhodospirillaceae bacterium (assembly GCA_030623425.1). GTDB lineage: Bacteria > Pseudomonadota > Alphaproteobacteria > Rhodospirillales > 2-02-FULL-58-16. Next base: position 1,220 of record JAUXMA010000223.1, on the reverse strand, counting down.
AGCGGTCGACTTTTTCCAAGACGGGATCGATGATCAAAGCCTCGCCGCCGGCGCCGCTGCCGATGAGGTAAGTGAAGGCGTGCGAGACGCCGTCGAACAGCTGGCGGAAGATCATCAGCGGAGTTTCCGGCCGACCGTGAGCGGATGAAGACGGTCTGGCAAGTTCCGGTTCCAGAAACCCGGAACGTTCATCGCGACGCCGCCGTCAGACGGCGACGGTTTTGGGAGCTTGGCTGTCGGTGTTGTAAGTGAGCGTCGCCTCGTGGCCGCAATAGAGGCTGTAAAGGGTTTCAATGACGGCGATCGCCTCCTCGCCGGCCAGGGAATAGTTAATGGTTTGCGCCGAGCGGCGGGTTTTGACCAGGCCATCGCGGCGCAGCCTGGCAAGATGCTGCGACAAAGCCGACTGGCTGAGCCCGATAATCCGTTCCAGATCGCCGACGCATTTCTCTCCCGGTACGAGTTGGCATAGAATGAGCAAACGGTGTTGGTTGCTCATGGCTTTCAACAGCGTACTGGCGCGCCGTGCGTTTTCATGTATTGTTTTTAGGTCCATGACCGGTTCTTAGAACTCCCCATTTTATCATTTTCAGCCACGCCTTGGGCGCGGCCACATCCCTTGCGGGTCGATGTGAAATGGTTTTTTGTATTCAATAAATGTAATCTACAGAACCCAGGCTGTTTCGACCAGCAAAAATTCAGTGGTTATTATGCTCTGCAATATCAGGTGCCGCTCATTTATCCATCCGCCGAGGAATGCGGACGGCCGCGAAGGCACTCCGCTAAGGAGCGATAAGTTCCTGTTATTGCAATTAACTATGGGAATGGCGCTGTTTCGAGATCACCTGCTCAGTCTTTACCTCGTTGATGTTCTCTAGGTAAAGGCGTTCCGCGGAGTCATCATATTGGCCGCTCCAAAAATCGACGAACACCTCATTTATGGCGGATCGGGGAAAGAAATGTCGGAGTCTCGACAGGAGGAGCGGCGGAAAATGGGTGACGTTCCCCTGATTCGCCCGTTTAGGGCCTTGCGTCCGGTGCCGGGGCGCGCCGCCGAGGTCGCCGCCCCGCCTTATGATGTTGTCTCCACCGAAGAGGCGCGCCGGCTCGCCCATGGCAAGCCGTGGAGTTTCCTGCGTATTTCCCAGCCCGAAATCAACCTGCCGCCGGGTACGGATGCGAAAGCGCCGGAAGTCTACGCCAAGGGGGCGGAACATCTG
>JAUXMA010000176.1 GCA_030623425.1 Rhodospirillaceae bacterium | reverse complement strand
TAGAGATGACTGCGCTCTACCGCCGTCCTGGCCAGCGTCCCAGGGGTTTCGGCGATGTTATCGCCGCCCGCTTGGGTCATGGCTCTAAGCCTTGGTAACCGTCACCACGGTATCCATCCAGCGCATTTGCCCGTTAACGGGATCCGGGGCGTTGGGGATGATCCAGTTCGGGTGGGTTCCGTTGTTCTTCCACCATTTGCGCACGAAATCGGCGTCGTCCATGGCGTCCGGGGCTTTCTTTCCGGAAGCGTAGCGGCCGTACTCCCAGTGTCCGCAGTGATGCGAGATGGCGATGACGCCGGGAATGATGGCCGGCGTGACCCGGGCCGTGGTCTCGACTTCGCCGACCGTGGACTTGACCTTGACCGGATCGCCGTCCTCGATCCCTTGGGCGGCGGCGGTGGTGGGGTTGATCCAGGCCGGATTGTCGTGGAAAATCTCGGAAAGCCACTTGCAGTTCGCCGAACGCGAATGGATCTGCGCGGCGACTTTGTAAGTGGTCAGGATCAACTCGCCCGGCTTCATCCGTTGGTGTTCGGGCACCGGCTTCCATGTCGGCAGCGGCGGAAAGCCTTTTGCCTCCATGAGGGACGAATAGAACTCCATATAGCCGGACTTGTTGACCTTGTCGGGCTTGAAGCCGGAATAGACGGTCTCGCCGATTTTCTGTCCGACATAGGCCTTGTAAGCATTCTTGGTATGGACGTAGCCCTTGGAGCGGGCTTCGTCTTCGCTCTTGACCTTGGCCTTTTGCCAATTCCAATAGACTCCGGTCGCTTCGTCGAGAATGACTCCGTCCTTATCGTAAGCCTCGGGACCGAGCACCTTTTTGTAGCTGAAAAATTTCGGTTTGGCGCCGGCGTCGTGCCAAACGCCGTTCTTTTTCATGTATTCGAAGCCGCCGGCCTCCTTGACGCCGGGGGTCATTTCGCAGGACTGCCTGACGAAATCCTCTTTCGACTCGAAGCCCAGCGGGAAGCCCATTCGTTGGGCCAGCTCGACGCAGACATCGGCCATGTCCCTGGCCTCGCCCAAGGGCTTGACCATCGGCTGGCGAATATAGAATTCGGGCACCTGGACGGGCGAGACCATGTCTTCCCAGTCCCATCTTTCGAGATAGGTGGCGTCGGGCAGGATCAGGTCGGCCAAAGCCGCCGATTCGTCGTAGAAAGGATTCGAGCAAACCGTGAAGGGAATGAGTTTCTCGTCCCTGAGAACGTCGATGTTTTCCTGCACTTCGCCGTTGGCGTAGACCGGGGTGTAGCAGTACCACATATAGATGTCCGGCCTGCCGGCGGAACCGTCCTTGATCATCTTCAGCACGTTGTGGCTCATGTGATGGGTGGCCAGCGGCGCCGCTCCCTTGGGGCCGTCGAGGATGTTCAGCTTCTTGGCCTTCGGTTTGCCCTTCGGCCCTTGCGGATATTTCCACTTGGCGCCGACGGCCTTGCAGCGGCCGCCCGGGTTGTCGATGTTGCCGGTGATCGAGGCGAGCATCTGCAAGGCCCGCTCGGCGTCGTTGCCGTTGTAATGCGCGATCGGCCCACGGTAGTTGATGAGGCAGGCCGGATGGGTGGTGGCGAACTGGCGGGCGATGCCGGTGATCTTGGCCGCCGGGACGCCGCTGATTTTCTCCGCCCACTCCGGCGTGTACTCGGCCAAGTGGGCTTTCAAGGCGGCGACCTTCTCATCCACGGTGGCGTCGGGGTCGATCGTTACCTTGCAGAACTTGAGGAATTCCTCGCCGTCGCCCTTATGGAGGTCTTCGCTCATCACCACGTTGCACATTGCGAGGATCACCGCCAGGTCGGTCCCCGGCTTGATCGGAATCCATTCGGCCGACTTGGCGGCGGTGTTGGAGAGGCGGACGTCGAAGGTGATCATCCTGACGCCGCGCTCGACCATGGCCCGGACCAGGCGATGGGCGGTCGGGATGTGGTTGGTATGGGCCTCGAGGACATTGCTGCCGAAGTTGAGGACGAACTTGGCTTTGTCGAAATCCCAATTGTCGAAATGCCCGCCCCAGGTCAGCTCCTGCGCCGTCCACCGGCCGCCCTCGCAAATGCTGGTATGGTTGCCGATGGTGGCGGTTCCATAATGAGCCAGGAAGACGCTCTTGATCAGCTTGCTGGAAGAAGCCTTCATGCGGCCGTAATGGAACATGAACTTTTCCGGATGGCCGTCGTCGCGGAGCGCTTTCAGACGCGCCGTCAGTTCGCCCAGCGCTTCGTCCCATGTGATCCGCTTCCATTGCCCGCCGCCGCGCCGGCCGACGCGCCGCATGGGATAGAGGATGCGGTCGGGATCGTAAAGCTGGTTGACGCCGGCCTGGCCCTTGGCGCACATCTTGCCTTCGGTGCGGATGGATTTGGGCTGGCCTTCGACCTTGACCAGCTTGCCGTCCTCGATGTAGCCGATGTTTGGACAACGGGTCACGCATTGCCAGCAAGCACTGGCGACGGCGGTCCGCGCCATGCCGGTGCGGGGCGAGAAATCCTTGCCCCCTTTCAGCGGCAGTTCCTTGGCGGCGGTGAGGGTGGCGCCGGCGGCGGTTACCGCCGCGGCGGCGGCGCCAAGTTTCAAGAAGTTTCTGCGGCTGACCATGATTGCCTCCTTAAATTCCTATCGGGCCGGTGATCTGCCCGGCGATCACCACCACGTAGCGGAGCATGAACCCGCCGACCAAAACAGCGATCGGAACGGCGATCTCGACGCTACGGGGTGTCGTGAACGGTCTTTGATAGAGCAGCCTGGGAATGACGTAATAGAGCTCGACGAGGGCGGGTAAGAGAAGACCGATCACCACCACCCCTATCCAGAACTGGGCCGCCAGGACGCCGCCGAAGAGAATAACGGACATGGCTTCCTTGACGCTGCCGATGGTCAGATGGGCATACATGATAAAAAGGAAGATCGCCATCAGCTCGAAGCCGATCAGCAAGACGTCGGAAGTGGTCAGCAGGTAGCCGCTCTCATGGTACTGGCGGTCCGTTTTGGCATCGATTTTGCCGGCCAACAGCGCCCGCGCCAATAGAATCAACGCCACTCCCGTCGAAACGGAAGAGACCAGGAACAACAGGGCCAGAATAGGCGAGTTCCAGAACGGCCGCGCCGGCATCGCTCCCAGCAGGATGCCGGTGTAGACCGCGACGCTTATCCCCAAGGGTACGGCAACCCAGGACAGGACCGTTCGATAGGCATAGCGCCGTTCATTCGTTAGGCCGGGGGCGCTGCGGACGAACATGTAGGCGTAGACGATGCTAAACCCGATAAAAGCGGTCAACAGCCAGGTGCCGATGGACATCGGCGACAGGTTAATGACCTTGTAGAGATTGAGGAATCTGAATGGGTTGCCGGCATGAAATGAACCCAATTCAAAAATCAACCGGCCGCAACCGACGATGACCGGAAGCGGCGCCAAAAAGGCGCCGTATCGCGCCGCGTCCACATGCAGGCCGCGGACCTCGCTGCCGCCGCGAAGGTAAAGGGAGGCGCTGGTGGTGAGCGCGCCAGCGCCGACGCCGGCCAGAAACAGGTATCCGACGACGGGCAGTCCCCAATGCAATTCACCGATCATGGCTACCTCCTTTTTTGCTGCCGCCGGTGCGTCGTGACCCGCAGGTACTGGTCACGATGGATTCGATCGTGTTCGTCGGAATGATCGGCGGCGATGTAGTAGACGTTGGGCACCGTCCCCATTTCCTGCCTGAGGACGCTCACCGGATTGCTGGCGATCATCTTCGAGACCTCGCTTTCGGGATCGTTGATGTCGCCGAAGACGCGGGCCCGGCCGGGACAGGTGTTGACGCAGGAGGGAGCCACGCCCTCTTTCACCCGGTGCAGGCAGAAATCGCACTTGTCGGCGGAACCGGTGACGGGATTGATGAAACGCGCGTCGTAGGGACAGGCCAGCAAGCAGTACTTGCAGCCGATGCAGATGTCCGGGTCGATGACGACGATGCCGTCTCCCTTGCGCTTGTAAGTGGCTCCGGTCGGACAGACATCGACACATGGCGGATGCGAACAGTGATTGCACAATCTCGGCAGGAAGTTTCGCGTCACGTTGGGGAAGTCGCCTTTTTCGATATATTCCACCCACGAACGGGTGACCCCCAGCGGAACGTCGAATTCCGCCTTGCAGGCGACGGAACAGGCGTGGCAGCCGGTACATCGGCGCGTATCGATGACCATGGCGTACTGGACATTGCTATGCCGATGTTTTTTGGCGGCCTTGGCGGAGACGGGAAATGCGGAAGCCGCCGCCGTCGCGACGGCGCCGGCGCCGATTTTTTTCATCACGTCTCTGCGGGAAATCGTCGGTCGGGACTTTGTCATCATCGCTCCCTCGTTACGAAAGGATATGAACGTCTAGACGAAATCCTCGTTAGCTGCGAATGATCATACTCTTATCCCGGTGGTTGCGCCTTGATATAGATCAACCGCCAACCGAAACTTGCAAAAAAAATTTCATCGGCAAGGACCGCCGGTCGAGGGCGGAACGCCGCCACGGCGTCGGCAAGGGCC
>JAUXMA010000023.1 GCA_030623425.1 Rhodospirillaceae bacterium | reverse complement strand
CGCAACGGGTTGTCAACAGGGATTAGGGAGCCGGCGCATGCTGTTTCACATTCTCTTTCCGCTGGCCGATCAGTTCGCTTTGTTCAACGTCTTCCGCTATCTCACCTTCCGCACCGGCGGCGCCATCATCACCGCGCTGATCATCAGCTTCGTCGTCGGACCGTCGCTGATTCGCCACCTCAAAAGCCGCCAAAACGGAGGCCAGCCCATCCGCGAAGACGGGCCGGAAAGCCATCTGCTTTCCAAAAAAGGAACGCCGACCATGGGCGGATTGCTGATCCTTTTGGCGATGAGCGGGGCGACGCTGCTATGGGCGGATCTGACCAACGGTTACATTTGGGCGACTCTCGGCATAACCATTTGTTACGGCACCATCGGCTTCTTAGACGACTATATTAAAGTGAGCCGGCGGGACAGCAGGGGTTTGCCCGGCAAACTGAAACTGATTTTGCAAGTGGCCATTGCCGCCGCCACCGCCCTTTGGATCATGAGGCTGTTGCCGGATCCGTTTAGCAGCACCCTCGCTGTTCCCTTTTTCAAGAACGTGCTTATCGATCTCGGCTGGTTGTTCGCCGTTCTCGCCGTGCTGGTCATGGTCGGGGCTTCGAACGCGGTCAACATCACCGACGGCCTTGACGGCCTGGCCATCGTGCCGGTGATGATCGCCGCCGGCGTTTTCGCTCTCATCGCCTATCTGGTTGGAAACTCCGTATTCTCCAACTACCTGCAACTCCACTATATCCCCGGCAGCGGCGAACTCGCCGTTTTCTGCGGCGCCTTGGTCGGCGGCGGGCTGGGGTTCCTGTGGTTCAACGCACCGCCGGCCAAGGTTTTCATGGGCGATACGGGCTCGCTCTCCCTGGGCGTCGCCTTGGGTAGCGTCAGCGTCATCACCAAGCACGAACTGGTGCTTGCCATCGTCGGCGGCCTGTTCGTTCTCGAAACCGTCTCGGTGATCGTCCAGGTGGTCTCATACAAGCTCACCGGCAAGCGGGTGTTCCGCATGGCGCCCCTGCACCATCACTTCGAAAAAAAAGGCTGGGCCGAGCCGACCATCGTCATCCGTTTTTGGATCATCGCCTCCATTCTGGCTTTGGTGGGCCTGTCCACGTTGAAGTTGAGATGAGGGAGGGAACGGCCGGAAGATGAGCACTTTCCCCCGCACCGATACCAGCCTCATCGGCCGCTGGTGGTGGACCGTCGACCGCTGGACTCTGACCGCCCTGGTCGCCATCGCCTTGACTGGCGCCTTGATGATCCTCGCCGCCTCGCCGCCGGTGGCCGAGCGCCTGGGTCTCGATACGTTCCATTTCGTCCGCCGCCAGTTCCTCTTTCTTTTGCTGGCGTTGGCGGTGATGCTCGCCACTTCCCTGCTGACGTCGGGCGGCGTTCGCCGGCTGGCCGCCGTCGTCTTTGCCGCCACTTTGGTTTTGATGGTGGCGGTTCTGATAACCGGCGGGGAAATCAATGGAGCGAGACGCTGGCTTCATCTGGGAGTTCTTTCGATCCAGCCTTCGGAATTCATCAAGCCGGGCTTCGCCGTGGTCGCCGCCTGGATGTTCGCTAAACGGCGTCGGGACGAACATTTTCCCGGCGACGCCATCGCCGCCGGGTTGTTCGTTTTGGTGATCTCTTTACTGCTTTTGCAGCCGGACGTCGGCATGAGCATCGTCGTCGCGGCGGTCTGGGGCGCGCAGTTGTTCCTGGCCGGTCTGCCGCTGACCTTGGTTGCGATGGTGGCCTTGCTGTTCTTGAGTGGCGTCGGCGCCGCCTATTTCACTTTCACTCACGTCCAGGCTCGCGTCGACAGCTTTCTCGACCCTTCGGCGGGCGACAACTATCAGGTGATGCGGTCGCTGGATGCTTTCCGCAACGGCGGGCTTTTCGGCCGCGGCCCGGGCGAGGGGCGGATCAAGGAGATCCTGCCCGAAGCTCACGCCGATTTCATTTTCGCCGTTACCGGAGAGGAGTTCGGCCTGATGGTTTGTCTTCTCCTCGTCGGGCTTTTCGCCTTCGTGGTGTTGCGCGGGTTCTCCCGCGTGTTCAGGGACAACGACCTGTTCGTCCTCTTGGCCGTCGCCGGTTTGCTGGTCCAGTTTGGCTTGCAGGCGATCATCAACATGGCTTCATCCCTGCAGTTGATGCCGCCCAAGGGCATGACCCTGCCGTTCATTTCCTACGGCGGCTCGTCGACGCTGGCCTTGGCCTGGGGCATGGGCATGGTGTTGGCGCTGACCCGCGAGAGGCCGGGACCGGGGAGGTTGGAATGACGTCCCATTTGGTGATGTTGGTTGCCGGCGGCACCGGCGGCCATGTGTTTCCGGCCGAGGCCCTGGCCGCCGAACTGGCGGCACGCGGCGACCGCCTGGTCTTGGTCACCGACCAACGCGGCGGCGTCTACGGCGGGACATTGAAGGAAATCGAGACCCACCGCATTCGCGCCGGCGGCCTTGCCGGCAAGGGTCTGGGCGCCCGCCTGAACAGCGGCGCTCAGCTGGCCTACGGAACGTGGCAATCGCGGAGCCTGTTGAAAAGGCTCACTCCCGGCGTCGTCGTCGGCTTCGGCGGCTATGCCTCGATTCCGACCATGTTGGCCGCCGTTTTCGGCGGCTATCGAACCGCCATCCACGAACAGAACGCGGTGCTTGGCCGGGCCAACCGGCTGCTGGCGCTGTGGGTTGCCCGCATCGCCACGTCTTTCGAGAATTCCTCTGGCCTGCCGGCCCAAGCTAACGGCAAGACCGTCCATACGGGCATGCCGGTCCGTCCGAGCATTGCCGCCATGCGCGAGCGGTCCTATCCAGCCTTGACGGGCGGCGGGCCGATCAACCTCTTGGTCTTGGGCGGCAGCCAGGGGGCGCGGATGATCAGCGAAGTGGTGCCCCATGCCGTCGGCCTGCTGGCCGGGGAATGGCGAGAGCGCCTGCGGATCGCCCAGCAATGCCGCCCGGAAGATCTGGAGCGGGCGAATGCCGCATACCGGCGCCTTGGTGTGAAAGCCGAACTCGCCGCCTTTTTCCGCGACGTACCCGAACGTTTAAGCCAAGCGCATCTGCTCATCTGCCGCGCCGGCGCCTCCACCGTCGCCGAGGCCACCGCCGTCGGCCGGCCAGCTATCCTGGTGCCCTATCCGCACGCCATCGACGACCACCAAACCCGCAACGCCCATGCCGTGGACGAAGCCGGCGGCGGTTGGCTGATGCCCGAGGAGGCCTTTACAGCGGAGAGCTTGGCGGCACGGCTCGACGCCCTGTTTGGCCTGCCGGCAACTCTGCGAAAGGCCGCCGCCGCCGCCCGCGCCGGCGGCCGGCCCGACGCGGCGGGACGGCTCGCCGACATGATCTTGGAGATGCTGCCAAATGGCCAAACCGATGTATCGAGGAGGGCGGCATGAGAGCCCTGCCCCTTTCCATCGGCACCATCCATTTCGTCGGTATCGGCGGTATCGGCATGAGCGGCATCGCCGAGGTCCTGCATAATTTGGGGTATTCGGTGCAGGGCAGCGACATCGGCGAAAACGCCAGTGTGAAACGCCTTCGCGATTTGGGCGTTGCGGTCGCTGTCGGCCATGCCGAAAAAAATCTGGGCGAAGCCCGGGTTGTCGTCTTTTCCTCGGCCGTCAAATCCGCCAACCCGGAAGTGGAAGCCGCTCGCAAACGCTTGATCCCGGTGGTCCGCCGGGCCGAGATGCTAGGCGAGTTGATGCGCCTCAAATGGTCCATCGCCGTCGGCGGCACCCACGGCAAGACAACCGTCACCTCGATGATCGCGGCGCTTTTGGACCGGGCGGGAATGGACCCGACGGTCATCAACGGCGGCATCATCAACGCCTGGGGCTCCAACGCGCGTTTGGGAGAGGGCGAGTGGATGGTCGCCGAAGCCGATGAATCCGACGGCACCTTTGTCAAGCTTCCCTCGACCATCACCGTGGTCACCAACATCGATCCCGAGCACCTCGACCACTATGGCTCGTTCGACGCCTTGCGGGACGCTTTCGTCACCTTCGTCGAAAACATTCCCTTTTACGGTTTCGCGGTCCTTTGCATAGACCACGTCGAGGTTCAGGCGATGATCCCCCGGGTTTCCGACCGCAAGATCGTCACTTACGGTTTCAGCCCCCAGGCCGACGTCCGCGGCGTCAACCTCGAATCGCATGCCGACGGTGTCGGCTTCGACGTCGTCATCACCGACCGCAAATCGGAAAAAAGCCGGACCCTGGAAGGGCTTCGCCTGACGATGCTCGGCAATCACAATGCCCTGAACGCGCTCGCCGCCGTCGCCATTGCCAGTGAAATGGGAATCGCCGACGAAGTCCTTCGCGGGACGCTGGCCGAATTCGAGGGTGTCAAACGCCGCTTCACCATGACCGGCGGTGTCGACGGCATTAGCGTCATCGACGACTATGGGCACCACCCGGTGGAGATCGCCGCCGTCTTACAGACGGCGCGCCAAGCGGCAAAGGGACGGGTGATCGCCATCGTTCAGCCGCACAGGTATTCGCGTCTGAAAGACCTGTTCGAGGAATTTTGCTCCTGTTTCAACGACGCCGACGTGGTGCTGGTCGCCGAGATCTATGCGGCCGGCGAGGAATCCATCGCGGGCATCGATCGGGATGCTCTGGTCGCCGGCATGCGCGCCCGCGGCCACCGGATGGTTATGCCGCTCCGCGAACCGAAGGAACTGGCCGGGATCGTAAATGATCTGGCCCGTCCCGGCGACATGGTGGTCTGTCTGGGGGCCGGCGACATCACTCATTGGGCCAACGCCTTGCCCGGGGAGTTGGCCCGGTTGCGCCATGGCGCCAGGGAGGCCGGCCAATGACGGCGCCAGGATTCCCCACTTCCAGCTTGCTCCATCAATTGCCCGCCGTCAAAGGCAGCTATACCGGAAACGCACCCCTCGACAAGGTGACATGGTTCCGGGTTGGCGGCCCCGCCGAGGTCATGTTCCGGCCGGCCGACGAGAGGGATCTGATCCAATTCATGGAGATGAAACCAGTCAACATTCCGGTCACCATTATCGGAGTCGGCTCTAACCTCCTGGTTCGCGACGGCGGCGTTGCCGGCGTCGTTGTCCGCCTCGGCCGGGAATTCGCCGAAGTGCAAACAATTCCCGGCGGCGAGGTGCGGGCCGGCGCCGCCGCCCTCAATCTCAATGTCGCCACGGCGGCCCGTGACGCCGGCATCGCCGGCATCGAGTTCCTGAGTAGCATTCCGGGAACCACTGGCGGATCTCTCAGGATGAACGCCGGCTCTTTCGGGGTGGAGATGAAGGATGTCGTCACCGCCGCCCGTGCCCTCGACGATGGCGGCGGTGCCCACGATCTGACGCCGGCCGATCTGGGCTTCGCCTACCGTAGTTGCGCCGTGCCGCAAAAGTGGATTTTCCTGTCCGTTCTTTTTCGCGGCCGTCCCGGCAAGATCGCCGACATCTCTCGGCGGTTAACGGAGATCCAAAACGCCCGGCGGACAAGCCAGCCGCAAAGAGTGTCCACGGGGGGCAGCACCTTTACCAATCCGCCGGGCGGCAAAAAGGCCTGGCAGCTGATCGACGAGGCCGGCTGCCGGGGATTGCGCCGCGGCGACGCCATGGTCTCGGAAAAACACTGCAATTTCCTCATCAACACCGGCAACGCGACGGCGGCCGATCTCGAAGGTCTGGGCGAAGAAGTCAGGCAACGGGTCGCGGCGACAACCGGCGTCAACTTGGAATGGGAAATTCGCCGCATCGGCGTTGCCGCTGGGAAGAGAAAGTCATGAGCAAACACGTGGCCGTTCTTATGGGTGGCTGGTCGTCCGAGCGCGAGGTATCGCTGATCAGCGGCGCCACCGTCTCCAACAGCTTGAAAACGTCCGGCTATCGCGTAACCACCATCGACGTCCAGCGCGATCTGGGCGTGCTCTTGACCCGGCTTTTCCCGCGACCCGACGTTGTCTTCAACGCTCTGCACGGGCGTTTTGGAGAGGACGGATGCGTGCAGGGTCTCCTCGACATCCTTGACATCCCTTATACCCATTCCGGGCTGTTGGCTTCGGCCCTGGCCATGAATAAACCCATGGCCAAGCGCCTGTTCGCCGCCGCCGGCATTCCCGTCCCCGAGGGCAAGGTGGTCGGCGGCGGCGAAGCGATCACCGCCGAAGTCATGGCGCCTCCTTACGTGATCAAACCCTTGAACGAGGGTTCCAGCGTCGGCGTTCACATCGTCCCCGAGGACGGTGACGAACATTCCCTGGCCACCAACTGGCCATTCGGCGATCAGGTTTTGGTCGAACGCTACATCCCCGGCCGGGAACTGACGGTGGCGGTGATGGGCGACCAGGCGCTGGCGGTGACCGAGATCACCACTAGCGCCGGTTTCTACGATTACAGCGCCAAATACGACGAAGGCGCTTCCACCCATCTGATCCCGGCGCCGGTGCCGCCGGCGGTCTATGGCGAGGCGCTCAGGTTAGCCGTCCTGGCGCATCGGAGCCTGGGTTGCCGGGGCGTCTCAAGAGCCGATTTCCGTTACGACGGTGAAACTCTGTTCATTCTCGAACTTAACACCCAGCCCGGCATGACCCCGGCGTCCCTGGTCCCCGAACAGGCGGCCCATGCCGGCAAGTCATTCGGCGAACTGGTCGCCTGGATGGTGGAGAACGCCGAATGCGATTCATGAGCAAACAGGGAAACAAAACCGCCGCCCAGCGCGGCCGGCCTCGCCGACGGGTCGTTCCCTTATGGCGAAGCCGCCGCGTGATCACCGCCCTGGTGGCGGCGATGCTGGCCGTTGGCGCCGCCGGTGGATGGTGGTTGTGGGAAAGCCGTTGGATCGGGCGCAGGGCCGATCAGATGCGCTGGAAGCTCATCGCGTTGTCGAGCGACTTGGGACTTACGGTCCGGGAAATCCTCGTTGTCGGCAGGGGCGAGACGTCACGGGAGGAACTCCTGGCGGCGCTTCGCTTGGCCCGCGGCGCCCCGATCCTCGCCTTCGATCTCAAGGCCGCCAAGCGCCGCGTCGAGCAGTTGCCGTGGATCAGCTCGACCGCCATCGAGCGCATGTTGCCCGATACCATTTTCCTGCGCGTGAGAGAACGCCGGCCCCTGGCTCTTTGGCAGAACCAGAGCAAATTCGCCCTCATCGATGAACAAGGCGCGGTCATCATTGATAAGGGCCTGGGGCGTTTTTCGGATTTGCTCTTGGTCGTTGGCGAGGACGCCCCCGCCCATGCCGCCGAGCTGCTGGAAACGCTCAAGACCCAGCCCGAACTGATGGTCCTGGTGCAAACGGCGGTGCGGGTCGGCGGGCGGCGGTGGAATGTCAAGCTCAAGGGCGGCATTGATGTCCGCCTGCCGGAAACCGATCCCGCCAAAGCTTGGTCCCGCCTCGCCGAATACGAACGCAAGCACCGAGTGTTCGAGCGAAATGTCCGGGTCCTTGATCTGAGGCTGCCCGACCGCCTGATCATTCGCCAATCCTCGAAGCCCAAGAAGATAGAAACGTTCCCCGGCAAGGAAACCTGACAATCGGCAAGCAATCGGTAAGCAAGAAAGTTGAATGGAATGAGAAACTCCACGGTGCAAAACAAGGGACCAAGCGGGCTGATCGCGGCCCTTGATCTGGGTTCGACCAAGCTCTGTTGTTTCATCGCCCGGCCTGTTCAGGAAAAGGGCCTGAAGATCGTCGGCATCGGTCATCAGGTGTCCCGGGGCCTTCGTTCGGGCGCCATTGTCGATATGGATGCCGCCGAGGCCTCCATTCGGGCGACGGTCGAGGCCGCCGAACAGATGGCCGGAGAAAACATTCGTCGAATCGTCGTCAATTTTTCCGGCGGCGACATGAAGTCCAGACTCATCGCCTACGAAATTTCCATCGCCGGACACCAAATCGAAGACGCCGACATCAGGCGCATTCTCGATCCCGCCGCGATAGAGGATGGGCAGCCGGAGAACCACGATCTCATCCACGTCATTCCGGTCGGCTACAGCCTCGACGGCCGCCGCGGGGTGCACGATCCGCGTGGCCTCTTCGGCGAACGTTTGGGGGTCTACCTGCACGCCGTCAGCGCCGGCAAAGGCGCCGTGCGCAACCTGGAGAGCTGTATTTCACGCTGTCATTTGGTCATCGTCGACAAAGTGGTCACGCCATACGCCTCGGCGCTGGCCTGCTTGGTCGAAGACGAGACCAGACTCGGCGTCACTTGCATCGACATGGGCGGTGGCGCCACCTCCGTCGCCGTGTTTTTTGACGGCGAACTGGTGCATGCCGGTTTCATTCCCGTCGGCGGCGTCCACGTCACCAACGACATCGCCAGGGGCTTGTCGACGCCGCTTGCCTACGCCGAGCGCATGAAGACCCTTTACGGCAGTGCCATCCCGTCGCCGTCGGACGACCGCGAAATCCTCAAGGTCCCTCTGATCGGCGAAGAGGAGCCGGCGGAAACCAGCCAGGTGCCGCGCTCGATGCTGGTCGGCATTGTACGCCCGCGGCTGGAGGAGACTTTCGAAATGGTTCGCGCCCACCTTGAGGCCGCCGGCTTCGACAAGGCCGCCGGCCGCCGGGTGGTGCTCACCGGCGGCGCCAGTCAGTTGCCCGGTACCCGGGAGCTGGCCGCGACGGTTTTGGACAAACAGGTGCGCCTGGGCCGGCCCCGGCCCATCGAGGGACTCGCCGAATCCGTCGGCGGTCCCGCATTCGCCACCTGCGCCGGACTCTTAAATCACGCCGTCAACAACAAGACGGACGCCCTCGCCAGCGCCTACTGCGCCCCGGAAAGAGAGAGCCGCCGTTTGGGCCGATTCGGCCATTGGTTTCGAGAACATTTTTAAGATGGGGGAAATGCAAAGATGAAAAATTTTCGACCACAGGCGCCGCCCACTTGCGTCCCCACCGTTCCATCACGGCCGCCGGCAAACGATACCGGACCTTGGCGGCGGCGGATGCCACCTCACCCGATGCAGATGAACACGATTTGGATTTATGACTGGAGGACGACATGAGCATTAACATTAGCGTTCCGAGCAACAACGATACACCCGAACTGAAACCGAGAATCACCGTCGTCGGCGTCGGCGGCGCTGGCTGCAACGCGGTCAACAACATGATCGCCTCGGAGTTGGAAGGCGTCGATTTCGTGGTCGCCAACACCGATGCCCAGGCTCTGGCGAGTTCGCGCTCCGAACACCGCATCCAAATGGGCGTCTCGATCACCCATGGATTGGGCGCCGGTTCCCGGCCCGACATAGGCCGTGCCGCCGCCGAGGAGACATTGGAGGAAATCCTCGAAGCCCTGATGGGCTCCCACATGGTATTCATCACCGCCGGCATGGGCGGCGGCACCGGCACCGGCGCCGCCCCGGTGATCGCCAGGACGGCGCGCGAAGAGGGGATTCTCACGGTCGGCGTGGTGACCAAGCCGTTCGAGTTCGAGGGCGCCCACCGCATGCGCCTGGCCATCGCCGGCATCGAGGAGCTCGAGCAGTTCGTTGACGCCCTGATCATCATTCCCAATCAGAATCTGTTTCGCGTCGCCAATGAGAAGACGACCTTCGCCGATGCTTTCAGCATGGCCGACGACGTCCTCTATTCGGGCGTCCGCGGGGTTACCGACCTGATGGTGATGCCGGGCCTGATCAATCTCGACTTCACCGACATCCGCTCGGTCATGAGCGAGATGGGCAAAGCGATGATGGGTACTGGCGAGGCCGAAGGCGAAAGACGGGCTCTTGACGCCGCCGAAGCGGCCATTTCCAATCCCCTTCTCGACGATGCTTCCATGCAAGGAGCAAAGGGATTGCTCATCAACATCACCGGCGGTTGCGACATGACCCTTTTCGAAGTCGACGAGGCGGCCACCCGAATCCGCGACGAAGTGGATGAGGAAGCCTGCATCATCTTCGGTTCGACTTTCGACAACAGCATGGAAGGCAAGATCCGGATCTCGGTGGTGGCCCCGGGAATCGATTCCAAAATCGGCGCCCTCCCCACCCCCACCATGATCAATCTGGCCGACCAGGGCGGTTCGCCGGAAGACATGGCCGGCATCGAAGGGAACACGGGCCAGGCGGGGAAGGCACATCCCGTCCCGACAGCCGCCGGGGATGCCAGCGCCCCCGTATTGGAAAACCCGGAACCTGTTGATACCGAACAGGATGCCGCCACCACCGCCGAGCAGACCGGCGGGGAGAAATTGCCCGCCGCCGAGATTCCCGAAGGCAAGGATACGGGAGAATCCGCAACCACCACGCCTCTTGGCACGGCCCCGCCCGCCACCCCGGGCATCAAGGCCGCGGAACCCTTCATTCCCCCTTCGCCGGCTAAACCGGCGGTAGAAGGGGTAGAAGGGAGGGCGAGGGAAGCCGATCCTTTCGCGGCCGCCGCCATGATAAACAGCGCCAAGGAACGGGAAAACAAGGCGGACCCGGAACCAATCAGCAAAAAGGGGCTGAGCCTGTTCGAAAGGGTGACCGGTACGGGCCTGGCCGCTAAAGCCAAGAAGGCCGCCAACATCGCGAAATCGAAATACGGCTCTTCCGCGGTGGCGGCGAAACGAGGCATGGCGACGAAACCGGCTCAAGAGGCGGACCAGGGCAAGCAAGGCGGCCCCGACCTCCAGGACCGGCTCGCCACCAGCTCGGTCGAAGAAGACTTGCTGGAGATTCCAACCTTTTTGCGCCGCCAAGCGAATTGACAGTAAAGGGCCGGGAATACGTAACAATTGGTAACAAAGAGTGATTTGAATGCTTCAAGGGATGTTGATAGACAGGCCCTTGAAGCACTTTTTTAATAAATGGTAAAGGGTTTATCCATTAATAATCTACAAAAGAAATAGTTTTTGGTATTTGTGTTTTTTCACATAAAGATGTTTTTTTTACATAAAGATCAAGAAGGGGAAAATGGGGGTTTCAAAAGTTAACCGTAAGTCGATTGGGGGGTTCAGCTTAGTCAATACCGTCCAACAAAGGACCCTGAAAAGTTCCATAAGCTGCGCCGG
>JAUXMA010000161.1 GCA_030623425.1 Rhodospirillaceae bacterium | reverse complement strand
CCAAAATTTTACCCAATTTTTTACTCAAATGCAAAAATGGGCTGCTGGTGCGATACCTGGATACTACTAAGTAATTGAAAATATTGGTCGGAGTGAGAGGATTTGAACCTCCGGCCCCCGCCTCCCGAAGACGGTGCTCTACCAGGCTGAGCTACACTCCGACAAGGTCCGGTCGGCGAGGTTATAGCGCCGCCGGCGGGCCTCGGCAAGGCGCCGCGTCTCCGGTCGTCGGGACTTCAGTGCGCGCGCCGGATGCAGAAATCGATCAGGCCGGTCAAGACCTCTTTTTCGGCGCCGCCGGCGAAAATGCCGAGCGCGTCCCTGGCGATGGCGCCGTAATGCCGGGCGCGCTCGACGGTGTCGGCAAGGGCATTTTGTTTCCGCAGCAAACCGATGGCTTGGTCGAGGTCGTCCTCGTTCTGGTCGAGGTCCTCGATGGTGCGCCGCCAAAAGGCCCGTTCCAACTCGTTTCCCCGGTGGAAAGCGAGGACCACCGGCAAGGTGACCTTGCCATCGCGGAAGTCGTCGCCGACGGTCTTGCCGAGCGTCGCCTGCTTGGCCGAAAAATCGAGTACGTCGTCGATCAACTGGAAGGCGATGCCCAAATTCAGGCCGAAAGTATCGAGCGCTTCCTCCTCGACCTTGGGGCGGCCGGCGACGAGGGCGCCCAAGCGGCAGGCGGCGGCGAACAATTGCGCCGTCTTCGCCGTGATCATGTCGAGATAAGCGGTTTCGCCGGTTTCCGTGTCGTTGGCGGTGACCAACTGCGCCACTTCGCCCTCGGCGATGATCGCCGAACACCTCGAAAGAATGGCCAGGACCTCCAAGCTGGCGTCCTCGACCATCAGCTCGAAGGAGCGGCTGAACAGAAAGTCGCCGACAAGGACGCTGGCCTTGTTGCCCCAGACGGCGTTGGCCGAATCCCGTCCGCGGCGGAGGTCGCTTTCGTCGACGACGTCGTCATGGAGCAGGGTGGCGGTGTGAATGAACTCGACGCAGGCGGCAAGGGCGATGTGGCGGCGGCCCTGGTAACCGCACATGCGGGCCGAGGCCAGGGTCAGCATCGGGCGCAGGCGCTTGCCGCCGGCGGCGACGATATATCCGGCCAGCCGCGGGATCAGCTCGACGGAAGAGTTCATGCGCTGGACGACGACCTCGTTGACCGCCTTCAAGTCGTCGGCGACCAAGGCGGCAAGCACGTCCAGCGACGGCTTCTCGTCCCGTTCGTCGCCCAAGCTGACGACAACGCCCACTTCGTTATGCTCCCACTATGCTTGACGATGGCCCAGGTCTCCTGAGAGTATAGAAACGGCGGCTGCGGCCGGTCAAGCCTTTGCCCGGCCCGGCGCCGGGGGTTTGGGAGAGTTCAGAGGATTTGTAGAGCCGATGGTGGAACTGATACGGACCAACGATCCGGTCATGCTGTCATGGCTGCTGGCGGCGCTGGCCGAGAACAACATCGATTCCGATGTTCTCGACGTCCATACCAGCATCATGGAAGGCAGCATCTCGGCCATACCCCGGCGGGTCATGGTGCGCGATGCCGACCTGACCAGGGCGCGGTGGGTGCTGGCCGAGGCCGAAGCCATCGCTAGAGCGGATCGTGATTGATTGGAATCGCCAAAGGCGATCCAACAATCTGGATTTGCTCTAATGATAACCGCGATGGGTGAAGAAACCGAGGATTCCCTGCTCGCCGGCCGCATCCGGTTTTTTCAGCCCCGGGCCGGCTACCGGGCGGCCATAGATCCCGTCCTGCTGGCGGCGACCGTTCCGGCGGCGCCGGGCGACAAGGTTCTCGATGCCGGCGCCGGCGCCGGCGCCGCCGCCCTTTGCCTGGCCTTCCGGGTGGCGGCAACGCGGATCACCGGCCTCGAGATAAAACCCGGTCTGGTCGCCATCGCCAGCCGCAACGCCGAGGTCAACGGCCTCGCCGGACGGGTGGATTTCCTCGCCGGCGACCTGCTGGCGCCGCCGTCCGAACTCGCCCCGGGCTCGTTCGACCACGTCATGGCCAATCCGCCCTTCCAGACGGCGGGCCGGTGCACCCCCTCCCCCGATCCGGCCAAGGCGGCGGCGACGATGGAAGGCGCGGCGGAACTGGAGGACTGGCTCGAATTCTGTCTCAACATGGTCCGCCGCAAGGGCAGCGTCACCGTCGTTCACCGCGCCGACCGCCTGGACGCCTTGTTGGCGGGGCTTAAGGGGCGGCTGGGCGGGATCACTCTTTTCCCCTTGTGGCCGGGGTCCGCCGGCAAGCCGGCCAAACGGATCATCCTCAGCGGCCGCAAGGGAGCGGCGACACCCTTTCGCCTGGCCGCCGGACTGGTTCTCCACGAAGCCGACGGCGCTTTCACGGCGGCGGCGGAAACCGTGATGCGCGACGGCAAGAGTTTGCTATTATAGGGCCACTGGCACTTTGACCAAGGAATGGCGAAATGGATGTCCGATCTTTTGAAAAATTCAATCCGATTGCACGCTTCCGCGCGCCGGCGCCGACGGTGGGCGTGCTCAGGCTTTACGGAGTGATCGGAACACCGAGCCCCTGGAGCCGCCACTTGAGCCTCGCCGGCCTCGCTCAGGGCATCGAGAAAGTCTTCAAGTTCAGGCACCTCAAGGCCGTCGCCCTGGCCATCAATTCGCCCGGCGGCTCGGCCGCGCAATCGGCCCTGATCGCCAGACGCATCCGGGCGATAGCCGAGGAGAAAGACGTGCCGGTGTTCGCCTTCGCCGAGGACGTGGCGGCTTCGGGCGGCTATTGGTTGGCTTGTGCCGGCGACGAGATTTACGCCGACGAGAATTCCGTCATCGGCTCCATCGGCGTAGTCAGCGCCGGTTTCGGCTTGGACGGCCTGATCGAGCGCATCGGCGTCGAGCGCCGCCTCTACACGGCGGGGGATAAGAAGGCGTTGCTCGATCCTTTCCTGCGCGCCAAACCGGAAGACGTGAAACTCCTGCAAGAGATCCAAAGCGACGTCCACGAAAGTTTCAAGCGGATGGTGCGCGAACGCCGGCGGGGGAAATTGCGGGCCGACGAAGACGAACTGTTCAGCGGCCAGTTCTGGACCGGCCGGAAGGCGCTGGAGTTGGGCTTGATCGACGGCATCGGCGATATGCGCACGGTCATGCGCGAACGTTTCGGCGACAAGGTCAAGCTGCGCCCCGCCGGTCTCCGCCGTTCATGGTGGCAACGCCGCCACGGTCACGGTATTGCCGGCGGCGCGGCGCCGCCCGGCCCCGCCGATTGGGCCGACGGCGCCCTGGCGGCGGTCGAGGAACGGCTGTGGTGGAACCGGTTCGGGTTGTGACCCTTCCGCCAGCCCTTTACAAAGGCGCCCATGTTCGGCTTCAGCCTCTCGAAACTGTTATTCACCATCGCCGTCGCCGTCATCGTTTGGCAAGGGTACAAATGGATCGGCCGGCTGCGTTCGCGGCACGGCTCGCCGCGCTCCGGCGGCGGCGCCGAGGATATGATCGAATGTCCCTTATGTGAGTCTTACGTCGCCGCCGTCGGCGCCACGGCTTGCGATCGCGACGGCTGCCCCTATTCCGGTTGAGTTGCCCTCGTCTTGACCGCTATCCGGGGGGGTTCTATCTTCCGCTGCTCCGCAAGCTTCCTGGTCTTTTAGCGCGATGGCCGCCGCTTCCGACAACAAAACCAGCTTTCAGGCAATCATCCTGGCCTTGCAGTCCTACTGGGCCGGCAAGGGCTGCGTCCTCCTGCAGCCTTACGACATGGAGGTCGGCGCCGGCACCTTTCACCCGGCGACGACGTTGCGGGCCTTGGGAAATAAGCCCTGGAAAGCGGCCTACGTGCAGCCGACGCGGCGGCCGGCGGACGGACGCTATGGCGAGAATCCCAATCGGTTGCAGCATTATTACCAGTTCCAGGTGCTGCTCAAACCGTCGCCGGACGACGTCCAGGACATCTATTTGGACTCTCTCCGCGAGCTCGGCATCGACCCCGGCCTTCACGACATCCGGTTCGTCGAGGACGACTGGGAAAGCCCGACGCTGGGCGCCTGGGGCCTCGGCTGGGAAGTCTGGTTGGACGGCATGGAAATCACCCAGTTCACCTATTTCCAGCAGATCGGCGGCATCGACTGCGACCCGGTTTCCGTCGAGCTGACCTACGGCATCGAGCGGCTGGCCATGTACATTCAGGGCGTCGAGAACGTCTACGACCTGGACTGGAACGGCGCCGGCGTGACTTACGGCGATGTCTTCCTCAGGGCGGAAAAGGAGTTTTCCGCCCATAACTTCGAGCGGGCCGGAACCGATATCCTCAGACGCCACTTCGAGGACGCCGAGGCCGAATGCGCCTCCCTGCTCGAAGCCGGCCTGGTCCTCCCCGCTTATGACCAGTGCCTGAAAGGATCGCACCTGTTCAACATGTTGGAAGCCCGCGGCGTCATTTCCGTTCCCGAGCGCGCCGCTTACATCGGCCGCGTCCGGGCGCTGGTCAAAGGCTGCTGCGAGGCGTGGCTCGCCGGCGGCGGGGCCTGAGATAAATGCCCGAACTTTTGCTGGAACTGCTCTCCGAGGAAATCCCGGCGCGCATGCAGGGGCGCGCCGCCGAGGACTTGAAGCGGTTGGTTTGCGACGGGCTGAAAAAGCAAGGGCTGGAGTTCGGCGCAGCCGCCGCCTACGTCACCCCGCGCCGGCTGGCGCTGGTGGTGGATGGCATTCCGGAAAAGCAACCGGACGTGACCGAGGAACGGCGGGGGCCGCGCACCGACGCGCCGGAAAAAGCCATCGACGGCTTCCTCGGCTCGCTCGGCCTGACGCTG
>JAUXMA010000198.1 GCA_030623425.1 Rhodospirillaceae bacterium | reverse complement strand
GGGGTGAGCAGCAAAACCGATCTCGAAGATTGGCTGGGCCGGCGCGGCCAGGCGGGACGGAAACCGCCGCCGGGCTTTCCGCGGAGCATGTGTTTCGGCGGCTGAATCCGGCGAAAGTTGTTAACCCGCATTTCCCGCCGATGGGCGCGATGATGGCGAAGGGAATTGGATTTTCAGGACTTTTTCGGATCGCCGCCAATACGGAGCATATTGGCAAGAAACGAAAATGTTCTGAAAATTCAAGAACCAAGCCAGGGCGCGTCAACGCGGCGGGAAATGCGGGTTAAGCGGCCGGCGGCGCAAATGCCGCCTCACCCGAAAACCACTTGCGGCAGCCAGGTGGCAAGGCGGGGGTAGAAGGCGAGCAACGCCAGCACGGCCAGCTGGATGGCGACGAAGGGCAGCACGCCCCGGTAGATCTGCGCCGTCGTCACCTCTTTTGGCGCCACCCCGCGCAAATAGAACAGGGCGAAACCGAACGGCGGCGTCAGGAACGACGTCTGCAGGTTCATCGCCATCATCACGCCGAGCCACACCGGATTTAAACCCATGCCGAGCAGGACCGGCGCGACGATGGGGACGACGACGAAGATGATCTCGATGAAATCGAGGAAAAAGCCGAGCACAAACATGATCACCATGACCCCAATGACGGCGCCGGCGACGCCGCCGGGCAGGGCGCTCAACGCCCGATGGACCAAGTCGTCGCCGCCGAGGCCGCGAAAAACTAGCGAAAACACCGAGGCGCCGATGAGGATCACGAAAACCATGGCCGAAATCCGCATGGTCGCGCGCACGACCTCGACAAGAACCGGCGTCCCGGTTTCCGGCATCCTCGTCAGGGAAAGGCGGACGAGACCGGCGAACAGGCCCCAGGTCAGCGCCGCCAGGGCGACGGCGGCGACAGCGATGGCAACCATGTCGGCGGCGGCAATGTCGGTCCGCGCCACCCGCAAATCGAAGCTGTTGGCGAGGATCAGCATCACCGCCAGGGCGCCGGCGGCCAATGGCATGGAACGGCCGCCGCCTTCGCCGCGTAGGCCGGCCAGCAGCACGGCGCCGACGGCGCCGACCGACGCCGCTTCGGTCGGGGTGGCGACGCCGGCGAGAATGGAGCCGAGGACGGCGACGATGAGGACGAGGGGAGGAACCAGCGCCCGCATGACGCGCCGCGCCAGGCCGCCGGCGGCGATTTCGTCGGCGGCGATGGCGGGGGACGATTCGGGGATGAGCCAGGCGACGACGAGCTGATAGAGGATGTACATGGCGACCAGGAGCAGCCCGGGAAGCAAGGCGCCGGCGAACAGATCGCCGACCGAGACCGGCTCCGGCGAAAAATTACCAATCGCCCGTTGCGCGTCCACGTAGGCGTTGGAAATCTGGTCTCCGAGCAGGACGAGGACGATCGACGGCGGGATGATCTGGCCGAGGGTCCCGGCCGCGCAGACGGTGCCGCTGGCGAGCGCCGGCGAGTATCCCCGCCTCAGCATCGTCGGCAGCGACAAAAGCCCCATGGTGACGACCGTGGCGCCGACGATGCCGGTCGACGCCGCCATCAGGGCGCCGACCAGGAAGACCGCTACGCCCAAGCCGCCGCGCAGGTTGCCGAACAGCATTGCCAAGGTGTCGAGAAGCTCCTCGGCGACTTTCGAGCGCTCGAGCGTGACCCCCATGAAAACGAACAGCGGCACAGCGATCAGCACCTCGTTGGTCATGGCGTTGCCGAAAATGCGCGACGGCAAGGCGGCGAACAGCGAGAAGTCGAAAGCGCCGAACGGATAGGCGATGGCGGCGAAGACAAGCCCGCTCCCGGCCAGGGTGAAGGCGACGGGAAAACCGGCCAGCAGCATGACGCAGACGGCCGCGAACATCCCGATGGCGAGGATCGCGGCGACGGTCACGGCCGTTTCCGGGGCTGGGGAGTGGACGCGCCGGGCGGCGGTTCCCCGGCCCCGGCAAGGACAATCAGAGACCGCGCCGCCAACGAAATCCCCTGCATGAGCATCAACGCCGAGAACAGCAGGATGACGGTCTTGAGCAAAAACACCGCCTGGATGCCGCTGGTTTCCCTGGACCCCTCGAAGACATGCCAGGAATTAACGACGTAGGGCCAGGAAACCCACCAGATGAGCAGGCAGACGGGAATCAGGAAAACGACGACGCCGGTCAAGTCGATGAGGGCTTTTTTTCGCGCCTCGGCATGGCGATAGAAGATATCGACCCGAACGTGGCCGCCGTGCATAAAGGTGTAGCCGGAGCCGACCATGAACAAGACGGCGTGCAGGTAAACGACCGATTCCTGCAACATGATCGAACCGACGCCGAAAACATAACGCAAGACCACCACCGTGAACTGGACGATCACCATGGCCAGCGCCGCCCAGGCGGTGAACCGGCCGACGGCGTCGTTGACGGCATCGATGAAGCGCGCCACGGAGGCCAGAAAAGTCACCAGAGCCGTCTCCGTGACCGAGATGGAAACGCAAAAGAAATGGAATCTGGTTTATAGTATAAAAAACATTTAATATCAATTGATAACATATAATTATTAATGTATTTTCTTAGGAGAAAAGAGGGAAAATTTCACGGTCCGGGGAAACGCCGACCCGGACGGGCTCCCGGGCCCGCGAAAGCACGGCCAGGGTTCACGCGGCGGCGGCGTCAGACGTGCCACGGCA
This sequence comes from Rhodospirillaceae bacterium, assembly GCA_030623425.1. Classification (GTDB taxonomy): domain Bacteria; phylum Pseudomonadota; class Alphaproteobacteria; order Rhodospirillales; family 2-02-FULL-58-16. The sequence goes on along the minus strand of JAUXMA010000198.1, from coordinate 1,392 downwards.
CGCTCAGCCGCCGTATTTGAAGGGCAGCAGGCGGGCTTTCCAGAACGCCTGATCGGAAAGCTTCGACCAAGCGATGGATTTTTTGCGGAAATCGATGAAGCTGTCGTAAACGCCGCCGGTGAAGACGTCGCTGGCACCGACCTCGGAAACCACCACGCCGGCCGCCGCGCCGATGGCCAGCAATGTGCTGTCGGAGAACCTGCGCAATTTGACGCCGTGTTTGTTCCTGAGAACGGCAAGCGCGTCGTTGTTGCGGGCGTTGAACTCGGCCAGCATGAAATCGTTTTCGGCCGCCGCCGCGGCTTCGATGATCGCTTTGTGTTCGGCGCTCAGACTTTCCCAGACCTTCAGATTGACGGCGCAGGACAGCGCCGTGCCGGGCTCGTGGAAGCCGGGATAGTAGTAGAACTTGGCGACCTTGTAGAAGCCGAAGGCGAGATCGTTCCAGGGGCCGACCCATTCGGTGGCGTCGATGGCGCCCGATTGCAAGGAAGAAAAAATCTCGCTGCCCGGCAGGGTCACGGCGGCGGCGCCGATGCGGCGAAGCACCTCGCCGCCCAGGCCCGGCATGCGGATCTTCAGGCCTTTGTAATCCTCGACACTGTGGATTTCCTTGTTGAACCAGCCGCCCATCTGGACGCCGGTGTTGCCGCAGAGGAATGGCTTGAGGTTGAACTTCGCCGACAACTTATCCCACTCCTTCTGGCCGCCGCCGTGGTAAATCCAGGCGTTGATCTCGGCGGCGGTCATGCCGAAGGGCACGGCGGCGAAGAAGTTGAAGGCCTTCGATTTGCCCTGCCAGTAATATTCCGCCGCGTGGTAGAGGTCGGCGGCGCCGCTGGAAACGGCGTCGAAGGATTCGAACGGCGGCACCAGTTCGCCGGCGGCGAAGAGCTTGACGGCGAGCTTGCCGCCGCTCATCCGGCCGATGCGGTCGGCCAGGCGCTGGGCGCCCGTGCCGAGGCCAGGGAAGTTCTTGGGCCATGTGGTGACCATTTTGAGTTGCCGCTGTCCCTGGGCGACGGCCGGAGCGGGAAAGGCAGCGGCGAGCCCGGCGACGGCGGCGCCGGTGAGGAATTGACGTCGTTTCATTACAGTCCGTTCTCCCTGGACGACGATGCGAGAAATGAAAAAAATCCGTAAACAGCGAAAAGCCCCTCGACCGACGGGTTTTCCCTGTCAAACCCGCCCCGGCAAACGGCCAGGCGAGAGTATAAGGATTGGGAATGGCGCGCAACACGCCTCACGCCACGCGGGCCACTAGTGGCCTGTATCATCTAAATTGCACCCCTACGATCGCTTTTCCCGTCCCCTCGGTAGGCTTGAGGGGAACCGTGGCGCCAGTGGCGCCGCGTAAGTCCCCGAAAGGGGCGCAGGCGATGCCTGCCCATC
>JAUXMA010000174.1 GCA_030623425.1 Rhodospirillaceae bacterium | reverse complement strand
TTGAAGGTTATCCGGGAAATCTCGGTTCAAACCTTGGAGTACCCCCTTTCCTTGCCTGACATAAAATTTGAAAGGCTTATCCCCTTGCGTCCGGTGCCACAATATCCCGAGGCTTAGCGGAGTTCATCACGCCTCCTTTTCCTCCGCGTCCCTCTGCGTCCATTGCGTTAAGATGGCTCCTCGGCGTGGCAAATGGAATTGCAGCAGTTACTGACGAGTCCGGAACCCAGGCAAGCCGGCATTGTAGGCCAAGTTCTACCGCTTAGGAGCCGACAACGGACCACCGTCAACACAGCCCGTATGGTCTGGAGATGGTAGAGTCGGGATGTGGCGCGGTGACGGTAGGGGTATCTTGGCTCTTTGGTTGCGAGTGGAAAAATCGGAATTGAGAAAACGTCTGGATTCGTGAAACCTTACCACAGGAGAAAACGTGATGACGAAAAGAGTGATCGAACACGAAATCAAACTGGAGAAGTCCGTAAAGATCATCCTTGCGGCGTTGGCGTTTGGGGTATTGGCACACGCTTTCGCTACAACATTCAGTGTCGAGTCCGCATTAGCGAAGCTTGATCCCGCTCCTCCCGTTGCTTTTAAAGGAACACTGCCAGTACGTATTGTAGGCCCAGTACGCCTTGGTGGCGAGTTAAGTCTAGGCGGCAATCTGGGCCTTAGAGGCACCGTCAAATGCGACGGATGTGCCCCCAAGTTAAAGATGACGAATTAAATATCTTCCCGGCATCGCGTTCGCCGCTTTCCACCATTTCCTTTAACCCCTATGCCGTGGTGGCTAAATTCACAAACCAAGTGCAACACCGGTATGGTCCGGAGTTGCACTTGGTTTGTGAATTTAGCGGCTTTTCCGGACTGTCCGCACCGTTATCCGGGACGGCCCCATTTTTAATTTCCGTTAACGGTTGAAAGACGTTTCCCGCTGGCGTTATCTTTTCCGGCGGAAATAACGGTTTCCCGCTTTCTCCCATTCGACCGCCGGGTCGATGGCGGGCGACATGGAAAGCCGGCGGCGAGGCCGGCGAAACGGCGGCCGAACGCCTTGTTCCGGAATATTGTTTCGCATCGCGGGTGTCATGACATGCCTGAAACAGATGATTTGAGAGCAAAGGGACGCCGCAAGACACTGTTCGGGGGAGTGATCTATGACGAAAACAAAGACAAATGGGACTGCAAGATCGCCGATATTTCCGAATCCGGCGCCAAGGTCAAATCGGCGGCGCCCTTGAAAGCCGGCTCGTTCGTTGATTTTAGAATAAACAAATACAAAGACTTGCGCCGGGCGGAAGTGATATGGGTAAAAGACGGCACGATCGGTTTAAGGTTTCTCGTCGAATTAAAGAAATCTTCCCAGGAGATGAGCAGATTTTTCGAGATCATCAACGATTGATCCGTTGACCGTGAAGCACGCTCGCCGGCCCCGCCCGGCCAATCTTGAAATGCTCTCAAGCGCATTCGATGGACGTTGCACGATTCATGACCAGTTTCATCGTCATTTTCCTGGGCGCCTATACGGCCATGGTGGGGGCGCTCTATCTGTTTCAACGCAACCTCATGTATTTTCCCGATCCCTCGGTTTCAACGCCGGCGGCAAGCGGCCTCCCGGAAATGCGGACGGTGACCCTGACGACCACCGACGGCCTGTCGTTGCTGGCCTGGTACCGCCGGGCCGGGGAAGGGATGCCGACCCTTGTTTATTTCCACGGCAACGCCGGCAATATCGGATCGCGGGGATTCAAGGTCCGGCCCTATCTCGGCGCCGGTTTCGGCTTGCTGTTGGCGCCCTATCGCGGTTACAGCGGCAATCCCGGCAAGCCGACGGAGGAAGGCCTTTACGCCGATGGCCGCGCGGCTTTGGCATTCTTGAAAATACAAGGCGTGGCGCCGCGGCTCATGGTCCTTTACGGCGAGTCGCTGGGCTCCGGCGTCGCCGTGCAGATGGCCTTCGAGCTGGCCCGCGACTCTCCCGCCGGGGCGGTGGTTCTGGAGGCGCCATTCACCTCCACCGCCGACATCGCCGCCCATCACTATCCGTTGGTGCCGGCCCGCTGGCTGGTCAAGGACCGCTTCGAATCGGTGGCCAAGATCGCCGCCGTCAACGCCCCGCTGTTGATCTTCCATGGCATGCGGGACCAGACCGTTCCCACCGCTTTCGGGCGCCGGCTTTTCGAGGCGGCGGCGGAGCCCAAGGAAGGGCGTTGGCTCGAGGCGGCGGATCACAACGATCTTTATAACCACGGCGCCGCCGGGATGGTGATCGATTTCCTGGTCCGCCGCTTCGGATTGGACGCGACGGGCGAAAAAGGTGCGCTCGACAACGGATGATCCGGAGATGAGACCGTCCGAAGTCCCGCCGTCGCCTTCACGCCGGCGCCGGTTGCGCCGGATCGTCGGCGTTGCCGCCATCGTCGCCGCCGGCGCCGCCGGCGTTGCGCTCGCCGCCATGGTTGTCTGGCGGACGGCCGTCGTCGAGATGGTTATCAGCCGTCAATTTTCCTCGCGCGGGGTGGAGAAGGCGGAATTTTCCGTTGCCCGAGTCGGCCTCGATGGCATGCGGATCGAGAACATCCACCTCGGTCCGGACGTGAAAGCGGCTTCCTTGGAGGTTTTCTACACCCTCGCGGGCCTTTCCGGGGGAACGGTCGAAGGCGTTGAAGTTGCCGGTCTCGATATCGACGTCTCCGAACCGACATCCGGCTTTCTCGCGACTTTCGGGAAAATCGCCGCCACCGACACCGACACCAACACCGCTGCCGCCGCCCCGGCGATGCCGCCGATCCGCGTTATCGGCGCCAGGATCCATGGCGCCGCCGAAGCCGGCTCGTTTTCCGCCCGCCTCGATGGCAACGTCAAACCGGATCTTTCCGCCACCTTCGCCGTCGTCGTCGAGCAAGCCGGCACCCGCATCGCCGGCCATGATCTCCATGCAAGGGAAATCAACGCCGCCGTCACCTTGGCCCCGGACGCCGCCGGCGCCGTGGCCAGGATCGGCGGCGGATCCATCGCCGACACGGCGGCTGAGCCTTGGTTCGCGCCGCTGGCCGTCGCCGGAACGGTGGCTTGGCGGGCGACGGCGCTCGAATTCGATATTGTCGCCTCGACCACGGACGGGCACGGGCGGCTGAAATTGAGCGGCGCCCACGATCTTCCGCGAAATCGGGGAACCGCCGCCGTCGAACTGGAGCCGTTGAACTTCGAGGCGGACGGGTTGCAGCCCGGCGATGTGGTTCCGGCGTTGAAAGTACTCCGCCAGGTAACCGGCGCCTTGACGGGCGACATGGAGATTTGGTGGCGGGACGGCGATTACGATGGCAACGCCCGGCTGGTCCTGGACGGGCTGTCGTTCGCGGCGGCAACGGCGGCCGTCGAGGGACTTTCCGGGAGCCTCCGGCTTGACAGCCTGAATCCGCCCGCCGCATCCGATCCGCGGACGCTCCGCGCCCGGCGCATCGTCGGCGCCATTGTTCTCGACGAACCGATCCTTCGTTTCCGCTTCGAGAACGCCGGAGATGGCGGCGGCGCGCGGTTGTTTATCGAACGGGCGACGGCCGGATTCGCCGGCGGCCGCCTTTCCGTTACCGACACGGTAATCGGCACCGCCGCCAAACGGATCGCGGTCAAGCTGTCGGGCATCGATCTCGGCAAGTTGATGGACCTTTTGGGCGTCGAAGGGGTGTCGGGCAGCGGCACCTTGAGCGGAGTAATCCCGCTGGAGTTCAGCGGCGATACGGTGCTGGTCACGGGCGGCCTGCTCGAGGCCGAAGGCGGAGGCGTGCTGCGGTTCCGTTCCGAGGCCGCCAAACGCGCCCTGGCGGCCGGCGGCGAGCAGGTGGAATTGCTGCTCGGCCTGCTTGAGGATTTCCGTTACCGGCGCCTGTCGCTGGCCTTTGACAAGGCGGCCACCGGCGAGGCGACGATTCGTCTCGGCACCGAAGGGCACAATCCGGCTGTTCGCGATGGCTATCCCTTTGTTCTCAACGTCAACCTTTCGGCAAACCTGGACCGGGTCCTGGCCACCATCCTCGAAGGCTACCGCTTGTCGAACCGGGCCATCCGCGCTACCATGGGTCCCGGGCGCTAGAGTCTATGTTGATAAGAATCGGGATAGGCTCTTGACATGTGCCGGAAGGAAAGGTTGTGGCTGTAACACGATACATGTCCGGGCTCGCCGTCGCCGTTGCCGTCTTGGTGCTCTCGGCTTGCGCGCCGACTGTCAAGGTGGAGGCGCCGAAAGAGCCGATCACCATCAATCTGAACATTAAACTCGATGCCAACGTACGCCTACAGCTCGAGGAAAAGGCGAAGGACGATATCAAGGACAATCCGGGGATCTTCTGATGCGGCTGATGAAACGGAATTCAAGATGGGCGCGGGGGCGGCGGCGTTTCCTCTCCCTCATACCGGCATTTGCTGCCGCCGCTGCAATGGTTTTGTTTACCGCCACCGCCGACGCCCAATCCTTGGGCGAGCTTCGGGCCTCGGGCGCCGCCGGCGAGGGCTATGACGGCTATGCCCGGGCCAGAAAGGCCGGCGGCGACGTCAGTT
>JAUXMA010000160.1 GCA_030623425.1 Rhodospirillaceae bacterium | reverse complement strand
TTGCCGACGACGATGCCGGCGGCGACATTGGCGAGTTCGGCGGCGTCTTTCAGAGCGGAACCGGCGCTTAGCGCCGCCGCCAGGGTGGCGACGACGGTGTCGCCGGCGCCGGAGACGTCGAAAACTTCTCTCGCCTGGGCCTTGAGATGGCTGACTTCCCCCTCGGCGGTGACCAGAGTCATGCCGTCTCGGCCCAAGGTGGCGAGCACCGCGCCCAGGTCGTGGTCACCGATCAACTGTCGCGCCGCCGTGGCGATCCGCTTTTCGGTATCCACCGGCAGGCGAGAGGCGTCGGCCAACTCCTTTCGGTTCGGGGTGAGCAGATTGGCCCCCCCATAGCGCCGGTAATCCGTGTCCTTGGGGTCGACGATGACATACTTCCCTTGCTTTCGCGCCGCCTCGATCAGTTCCAGGGCGACGCCGTCGTCAAGCACACCCTTGCCGTAGTCGGAAAGAACGACGACGGCGCAGTCGGCCATCGCCGCATTCGCCTTGTCGATCAATTGCCGGCGGATTTTGTCGGCCAGCGGCAAGGGAGTTTCGCGATCGGTGCGCAAAATCTGCTGTCCGCCGGCGAAATAACGGGTTTTGGTCGATGTACTGCGGTCGCGGTCAAGAAGAATTTCGCCGATCCCGATCTCATGTCGATCGAGTAGCCGAAGGATTTCCTTGCCGGCATGGTCGGCATCGTCCGCCTCGGCGGCTCCGATGACGGTGACGAATTGCGCCCGAACGCCAAGGGAAACCAGATTGCGCACCACGTTGCCGGCGCCGCCGAGCCGGGCGTTCTCCTCGACATCCAGTTTGAGCACCGGAACCGGGGCTTCCGGCGAGATGCGTTCGACGGTGCCGTGCCGGAAGTGATCGAGAATGGCGTCGCCGACGCAAAGAACGCGGGCGCCGCCAAAGGCCTCGACCAGGGACGCCAGTTCCGGCCGCTCGCTCATAACAGCCCCAATTCCTGTTCCAGGGCGCCGCAAAGCATGTGCCCGAGGGTGATGTGCATTTCCTGGATGCGGGCGGTATCGTCGCTCGGCACCAGCAAAAACGGATCGGCCAGGCCGTTCATCCGGCCGCCGCCGCGGCCGCCGAAACCCGCCGCCACGGCGCCCAGGTTCTGGGCCGTCCGCAAGGCCTTGATGATGTTGCCGCTGTTGCCGGAAGTCGAAATGCCGATGACCACGTCTTCGGGCTTGCACAAGGCCTGGATCTGGCGGGCGAACAGGTCCTCGAAACCGAAATCGTTGCCGATGGCGGTCAGCGCCGAGGTGTTGGTGGTCAGGGCGAAGCCGGCGATGGGGGCACGGTCCCGCTGGTAGCGGACGGAGAGTTCGGCGGCCAAGTGCTGGGCGTCGGCGGCGCTGCCGCCGTTGCCGAAAAAGACGATCCGGCCGCCGTTCCCCGCCGCCTCGGCGCAAGTCAGAACGAGGCGCCGGAACGGTTCGCCGAGAGCCTCGCGGGTGGCCGCCAGAACCGACTTATGATCGTCCAGTTCGGCGTCGAAGAAGGCGTCCAGGTCCATTACAACCTTTTGGAAAAATGACGATGTGAAAGCATTTCTATTGCCGGTTCATGCCAATTTAAAGATCGATCCGCGTCCCCGAGCGCAGGGATTCCATGACCGCCAGGGTGGCGACGGACGTTTCCACCAGTTCCGTCTCGTCGACCGGCGGCGGACCGCCGTTGGCGACGGCATCGGTGAAAGCCTTGAGCGACGCCTTGAAGCCCTTGTCCTGGGTTGCGCGGGTTTCGCTCTTGCGGTCGCCGCCGCTGGCGATGGTGAGGGAGCGGAAGTTGTCGATGGCGACGGCGCCGCCGCCGGCGTAGGCCTCGAAGAGTTCCTTGCCCAGGGCCTCGTCGCCCCGCGCCGTATAGGCGACGGTGGCTAGGCCGCCGTCCTCGAAGCGCATGGCGATGATCACGTCCTCCAAGCTGCCGGCGCCGGCGTTCGCCGCCTGCGCTTGCACCGAGGCGATCGTCGAGCCGGCGAAAAACCGCGCCAGATCGACGAAGTGGCAAACCTCGCCCAGGATTCTGCCGCCCCCCTCGCCGGGTGCGTGCACCCAGCTGTCCTTGGCGACGGCCCCGGCGTTGATCCGCAACAGCAGGAACTTAGGACTAGGCGTCGCGGCCAGCCGATCGCGCATTTTTACCGCCATCGGCGCATGACGGCGGTTGAATCCGACCTGAAAAAAACCGGCCGAGCCCTGGCGCGCCGCGATCACCCGGTTGATCTCCTCGCGGCTCAAGGCCAGCGGCTTTTCCACCAGCACCGACTTGCCCGCCTCGAGCGCCCTGGCCGTCAGCTCGGCGTGGCTGTCGTGGCGGGTGGCGATGAGGACGGCGTTGATGGCGGGATTTTCGAGGACCGCCGTTTCGTCGGCCCCGGCATGCGCGAAACCGAAGGCGCGCCCCGCCTGTTCCGCCGAGGCGCCGCGCCGCGTGGAGAGGGTGTGCAGATGCACGCCTTTGAGTTTCCTCAATTCCGGCAGCAGCACCGAGCGGGCGAAATTGCCGGCGCCGATGATCCCGAGCGAACATTGGCCTTGCGGTTCCGCCGCCGGGAACGAGGGCGGCGGGGAAGCGGGCGGGGAGTCGTCGTAGGTCAGGACGACGCCGAGACTGGGCTCGCCGCCGCCGACGAGGCGGTAGGCGGTTTCCGCCTCGGACAAGGGAAAGCGATGCGTCGTCAACGACCGAACATCGAGACGCCGCGGCGGATCGAGGGACATCAGGCGCAGGCATTCGGCGAGATTCTCGCTCTCCGTCCAGCGCACCCAGCCGGGCGGGTACTTGACGCCGCGGCCTTCGAAATCGTCGTCGTAGCGTCCCGGGCCGTAGGACCGGGAAACCACCAGGTTCAGTTCCTTTTTCATGAACTCCTGGTAGGGAAAGGCGGTGCCGGTCAAGCCGACCATGCAGATCCGCGCCCGGTCGCGGGCGATGGCGGCGGCGACCTCGAAGGGCTCGCTCGAGGCCGTCGCCGCCGAGATCAGGATGCCGTCGCAGCCGCGGCCGCCGGTCAGCGCCGAAACGGCTTTCCGGTGGCCGCCGTCGGCTAAGTTGAAGGCCGCTTCGGCGCCCAAACGCCGGGCCAGGCCGAGGCGTTCGGGGTTGTAATCGAGAGCGACGGGGCGGGCCCCGGCCAGGCTCAGCAACTGGCATGCCAGCTGGCCCAAAAGACCGACGCCGATGACCGCCACCAGGTCGCCGAGGCCGGCGTCCAAATTGCGGACGCTGTGCATGGCGATGGCGCCCATGGTGGCGAAACAGGCCTCCTCGTCGCCGACGGAATCGGCAACGGCGGCGGCGAGGCTGCCGGGAACGACGTTCAGTTCGGCATGGTTGGCGAGGCCGGCGCCGGCGACGGCGACCCGCTGGCCGACGCTGAAGGCGCCTTCCAGGCCCTGGCCGAGGGCGACGACCTTGCCGGCCGCCGAGTATCCCAAGGGCAAAGGCTCGTCGAGCCTGGCCAGGACGGCGCGCAGGGTGGCGCCGACACCGTCCCGTTTGGCCTTGGCCAGGACCTTCTTGACCAGGTCGGGGCGGGCCTTGGCCTTGCCGGCGATGGTCTTGCTTGCGAACTCGACGGCCATCCGCTCGGTGCCGGCCGAGATCAGCGACGCCCGCGTTTGCACCAGCAGATGCCCGGCCCTGACCTTTGGCGCCGGCACATCCTGGAGCCTCAGCTTGCCGGTGCGGCGGCTCTGGATGACCTGCCTCATGGGGGTCCTTTTACTCCGTTTTTCACCACCGATGCAAAAAACCGAAGTCCTGCCGGAAGCGAACGTCTTCGGCGGACGGGCAACGCCCGTTGGCGGCTTTCGAAACGCGCCATCTTTTGTTGGCGCCGAACGGCCGCAAGCGGGTATGAATGGGCTCCAGGCTCAGTGCCAATTCACCAACATAAGAGGCTCCCATGCCGGAAATGCCCATTCTGGATGGCCCTATCCTGGCCCCCTCGTCGGCCGGCGCGCCGCAACAGTTGGCCATTCTTTTGCACGGTGTCGGCGCCGACGGCAATGATTTGATCGGCCTGGCAACGCCTTTCAGGAAAGTGCTTCCCAACGCATTGTTCATCTCGCCCCATGCTCCTTATGCCTTCGACATGGCCGATTTCGGCCGCCAGTGGTTCAGCATCCGGGACTTCAATCCCGAAGCCCGCTTGGCCGGCGTCCGGGCGGCGGCCGCCATCGTCGACAACTTCATCGACGCCAAGCTGGCCGAGTCGGGCTTGGGCGAGGAGAACCTGGTTCTCATCGGTTTTTCGCAAGGCGCCATGATGGCGCTGCATGTCGGCCCAAGGCGGCAAAATCAATTGGCCGGCATCCTTGGGTTTTCGGGCATGTTGGCGGGAGAGGCCTTGCTCGAACGGGAGGTCAGGTCCCGCCCCCCGGTCTTGCTGACCCATGGCGACGCCGACGAAATCCTTCCCGTCCAGGCCCTGCCGGCGGCGGTGGCGGGCCTGCGGGCCGCCGGTATGAAGGTGGACTCCCACCTCCGCCCGGGCATGGGCCATGGCATAGACGAAGAGTGCATCCGCTTGGGCGCCGGTTTTCTCGCCGGCATTTTCGGAGTTTGCGCCGAATAGGATCGGCGTGCGCCGATGGCGCTGCCGGCGCGGCGGCAAAAAAAGGTTCATCCGGGAATTCCGGGAAAATTCGTCCGTCCTTTATTAAGCCTGCCACTGACCGTGACGGCGGTAACGGGCGCTGCGCGTCGCTTTGCGACGGCCAACGGCCGCCCTTGACAGCCGTCACGGACAGTGGCTTGTGGATGGTAGGCCGGCTCGGAAAAGCGGCCTTATTCAGCCT
>JAUXMA010000074.1 GCA_030623425.1 Rhodospirillaceae bacterium | reverse complement strand
GGTGCCGCGGCCGGCCACCGGAAAGATCGCCTTGTAAATGGGCTTGGCCATGGAAATGTTCCTAAAGTTCTAGGCCGAACGCAAAACCGGGCGTCGCCTTTGTGCCATAGCTCAAGGTTGGCCGCAAGCCGCGCCCCGGCCATGTTTCCTTTACCGGGAAGAAGATGAAGGATTGGTGATGATGTTCCTTTTGCGATTGATCTTGCCCAGCAGGCCTTCGTCCTTCCAGCGGACCAGAAGGGTTTTCGCCTCGTCGCAAAGAGCCAGATATCCCGATTCCGGCAGCGAAGACGGCGGCGCCTCCACGGCCCGGGCCGTGCGGATTTCGTTGACGACGGCCTGGCATTCGAATGGGATCGTTTCGGAAATCCCATGATCCGATATTTTCGGGTTTTTCCAACGCCTCACGTAGCCGCTTTTTTCATCGATCTGGCGCTGTAACGCCTTGGCCTTGGACGTCTGTCCCTGGCCGTTGCCGTCAATCTGTCGCAAGGCCTCTCTCAGTCCCGGCAGGGCGGCGGCGATTCGCTCGGCTTTTTGATCCTGGACGGCATGGGTTCCCTCATGAACCAGATTGATCAGGACATCGAGCGGCGAACTCCAGCGCATTTCGCGGCGGATGAAAATGATTCTCCGCCCCTCCGAGCTCAGCACCTTGTTATAGTACGCGATTGTGGTATCGATGGTTCCGCCCTTGGCGAAATGCTTGGACGGCGGGATGTAGCGGATCTCGTCGATGATCTCGACGTATTTGCCGAGTTCCGGCGGCAGCTTCTCGGCCATTTGCAAGGCCCGTTTCAAGGTCTTATAAAACAGCGCGTTGTCGATGTCCGGGTATACGGTTCCGTAAAGCTTCTTGTTCTTGTGGGTGGCGACGAGGGGATCGACGAAACGGGATCCGGGGGTATTGGCGAAGACCCATCTCGCCGCCTCCAGAAAGATCATCCGGCCGACGAACGTCGGTCTGTCATCTAAAAAATTTCCCAGCGAAAGCAAGAGGACATTGCCAGGCCCCTCGCTCCGCCAGCCGACATAACGGTCGTTACGGTCGCTGGGAAAGATGACGAAGGCGTCGATGGCGGGAAGGAACAGCGGCGCCAGGGGATGTGCCTCGCCGACGCTGGCGAGAACTTGCCGCATCTTTTTAAAGATGGGTTCGACGACTTTGTCGGGCAGTTTCTCGTTGACAATGATCAGGTACTTGCCGAGGCGCAGGCGGCGTTTATCCAGCCGCTCGCTTTTCCCCTCGTGGTTCTCCCAGCAGTCGGGCATGAGCGGGCGCCATGACCGGGCCCGCCGTTCGGCTTTGGCAAAGTCGGCCTGGGTGAGGTCTTTGCGCAGCCTCGAAGCCATCAATCTGCCGCTGGCGTCCGCCTCCCGGGCGGCGACGAGTGCCCAGAACGCTGATTTTTGCACATCCGCTTTCACCCCCAGGCCCTTGCCGTGGAGCCAGGCCAAGCGGCTCTGCGCCGGGGGGAAGCCCTGTTCGGCAAGGGGCCGCCAGTGAGCCAGGGCGCCGACGTAATCCTTGCCGCGGTGTCGGTCCAGACCGGTCTTGTACTCGGCGAGGAGGGAGGCCAGATCGCAGACCACTCCGGCATGCGGGGCTGTCGGCGTCAAAAGCGCAAAATAGACAAGCACCGCCGCCGCCGTTGGTCCCGGCCTCCGCTTCGTCAATGCCAACGATCATCTCCCGTCAATGCCCAAGCAGCACGTCCTTGGCCTGGTTGATCTTGGCGGCGAGATAGGTGGAGCCGCCGTGATCCGGATGCAGGCCGGCGATCAGCCGGTGGTGGGCTTCCTTGATTTCGGCTCCCGTCGCCCCGGCCTCCAGGCCAAGGATTCGGTAGGCCTCCTCCGGCGACATGGTGCCGTTCCCGAAAGCGTCCTGGCTTGCGCCATCCGTGGCCGTCGCCTCTTCGCGCCAGCCGGCGTGGACGCGGTCGAGATAGGCTTCGAGCACTTGCGCCGATTGCCGGTCCTCGGCCAGGCAGTGATTGAGCAGGCCGACGAGTTCGGCAAGCACCATCTCGTCCAGGGAACGCCCGGCGTAAGGGCCGTCGATGACTTCCCCGTTCATGACGCCGCTGTCATGGTCCAGGGACATGCGCAGGAACCGGGTTTCCACCTCCGAGGTCTGGCCGGTGCCGGTGCCGGTGCCGCCGCCGCTGGTGGCCTGGGCCATGCGGGAAAAGTTCTTGGCGGCGCGAGACAGGGAGCGGAAACGCATAAACCAAGGCATCAGCGCCGGCAGCGCCATCAAGGCCCAGCCCAGCCGCCCGGTAACCAGGAAAAAGACCGCCACCACCACGATCAACGAGATGGCGAGCCGCTTGAGAACCTTGACCAGGGTCTTGGGATCGGCGCTGGCGAACCAGCGGCCGGCCAACAGCAGGCCGGCGAGCAAGGCGATGCCGAGAATGAAATAGGCAAGCAAACCGTCAATTCCCCTTTACTTGATGGGCGATTTTCAAGACCTCGCCGCCCCGTTTTTTGCTTAAGTTTTCAAGCGCCGGGCGGCCGCCGGCGGCGTAAACGGCGACCGCGCTCAACAGCTCGCCCAACTGATGGGCGCTGCCGGAATCGAAACAGCAGTAAGCGCCCTTGGTCAAGTGGGCGATTTGTTGGAAGGCGAAGGCAGCGAGCGGGTTCCCGCCTTCGTGGAACATGAAAGCGGGGACCCCGAGGAGTCCCAATTCGCCGGCAATGGCGCCCAGCTTGTCGACGTCCTCCTCGATGCTATCGCCGACGAAGACCAGGGCGTTGACTTTCATTTTTTGGGTCTCGCCGATGGCGTGCCTGAGAACCTTGCCGATCTGGGTTTGACCGGCCAGACAAAAGACCGATGTCATCAGCCGGTTGAGTTCGGCCGATTGGGTCAGCCAGTGCGAAACCTTGAACTCACCAAAACCCCGGTAATAGGCCATCTGGATTTCCAAACCGCCCAAAGCGGCGGTCTCGACGAACATCTCACCCTGGATATGGGCGGCCCGGTCCCATGTCGGCTCGCGGCTGGCGGTGGCGTCCATGGCGAAGATCAAGCGCCCGCGCCGCCCCGTCCCCGAGCCTTTGGGCAGCGCCGCCACTTGGCCGAGAAAGCCCGCGATCTCGGCGTCCGACGCCTTCTTCACAGGCAGCTTTTTGTCGTTGCTGGTCATCGCCCGACAAGTTTAACGCGCCGTCGCCGCCGCCGCTAGTCATCGCCAGTCATCGCCAGCGGACGGCCTCGACCAGGTTTCGTACTTCCTGGCGGGCCGTGACCTGGGACAAGGTGAGCCCGTCGCCGCCAGCGATGGCTTCCAAGTCCATCAAGGTCAAACCTGTAAGAAACAGTTCCCGGTAAACTACCCTTTCGCCCAGGCCGGACACGATCCGGAATCCGATGCGCGAGGACAAGTCGCGCAGCAACCGCTCCATCCGGCGCTTGTTGCGGGCATCCAGAGAGCTCAGCCGGTTGCGCACGACGATCCAATCGATGGCGCCGCCGTCACGGATCGCCCTTGCCTTTTTTTGCTCCCAGACCATTTCGGCGTAATGGCTGGGACTGGCGATCTTGACGCTTTCGTTTTCCACCCGCGCCAGAACATCCAAGTCGATCAAGCTGTCGTTCAAGGGCGTGATCAGGGTGTCGGCGAACGAATGCCCCAAACGGTTAAGGCTGTTGTCGTTGCCTGGCGTATCGATAACCAGGACGTCGAAATCCGTGGCCAACCGCGGGATCAGCGTCTTCAACCGCCCCTCTTCATCCCTATCGGCGGCGCGGCAAGAGCTTCCGTGGTCGAAGCTTTGGTGTTCGGGCATCGGCAGATCCAGCCCTCGCGCCAATTCATAGGCGCGCCGGTTGCCCAGGTAGCGCGACAGGGTTGCCTGGCGTAGGTCCAAATCGAGGCTGGCGACGGACCGGCCGGCCTTCAAGAAGCCGACGATCAGGTGCATGGCAACGGTCGATTTGCCGCTGCCGCCCTTTTCGTTGCCGACGACGACGACATGGGCGCTCATGAAACGACCTCCCCCGCCTGAACGGCGGCGCTGGAATCGTTGCGGTGGAAAACCGCAAAGGCCGCCAAGTCATATTTCCGTGGTGTCAACGTGATGCGAATGTACCGCCCGCCGCCAAGTGGAGCAATGCTTGCCGACACGCCTATTGGGTATGGACGACCCCTTGCCGGCGGAAGGCATGGAAGACGAAGGCGAAGATGACGAGACCGATGACCGGCTCCATATAGGCGAGTGTGGTGCCGGAGGGCCTGCCAGCGCAATACAAATCGCTTTCACATCTTGGCGAGGGGGGTGCTTGACCGCAAGCCGCCGCCGCCGCAAACTCCGGACTCGGGAAACGAATGACGGATCGCATCGATTGCGCGGTGATCGGGGCCGGGGTGGTTGGGCTGGCGGTGGCCCGCGCCTTGGCGCGAGCCGGCCGCGAGGTGGTCGTCCTGGAGGCGGCGGGCGCCATCGGCACGGAGACCAGTTCGCGCAATTCCGAGGTCATCCACGCCGGTATCTACTACCCCATTGGCAGCCTCAAGGCGCGCCTTTGCGTCAAGGGGCGTGACATGCTTTACGCCTACCTGGGCGAACATGGCATCGAACATCAGCGCTGCGGCAAACTGATCATCGCCACCAACGACGAGGAAACGACTCTCCTGCGCGGTCTCCTGAAAACGGGCCGCGAAAACGGCGTCGGCGACCTGGAATGGCTGGACGCGGCGGCTGCCCGCGGCCTGGAACCCTCACTTCTTTGCCGCGCCGCGTTGAAGTCTCCGTCCACCGGCATCCTCGACAGCCACGCCTTCATGCTCAGTCTTCGGGGCGAGGCGGAAGGCGGCGGCGCCGCCTTCGCTTTTCACAGTCCCGTCGCCGGAGGATGGGTCGATGGCGAGCGGCTCATACTGGCGATGGGCGGTGCCAATCCGATGCGGCTTTCCTGCCGACTGGCGGTCAATTGCGCCGGCCTCGGCGCGCAAAACGTCGCCGCCGCTTTCGAAGGCCTGGCGGGCGAGTTCATTCCGCCCCTCCACCTCGCCAAGGGCAACTATTTTTTCTTGTCCGGCAAGGCGCCGTTCGGACACTTGATCTACCCGGTGCCGGGCGCCGCCAGCCTGGGCATCCATTACACCCGGGACCTATCCGGACAAGGGCGCTTCGGTCCCGATGTGGAATGGGTAGAGGAAATCGATTATACCGTCGATTGCGGTCGCGCCGGCGGTTTCTACGAGGCCATCCGCCGCTACTGGCCCGACCTGAAGGACGGGGCTCTGAGGCCTGGATATAGCGGCATCAGGCCAAAAATCCAGATTCCCGGCGAAGCGCCCGCCGACTTCGTCATTCAAGGGCCGGCGGCGCATGGAGTTAAGGGGTTGATAAACCTTTTCGGAATAGAATCTCCGGGCCTGACCGCCGCCTTGGCCATCGCCGAGGAGGTGGTGGCGATGCTGGCATGACCTAGTGTTGCTTAAAAACGGTTTCCCCCGCAACGAGGACTACGCCGATGTGCCGATCGTTGATTGCCGTTTTTGTGGCTTCCCTTGTCCTCGCCGCTGGCGCCGCCGTGGCCCAGGAAAAGGGCAAGGTGCGCATCCAGCTAGAGCCCACTGAAAAGGAGGAAATTGCGCCAACGGTCCGCCGCGGTCTTATTCTCGATTACCGCGAGGAGATGCGTAAGTTCGTGCAGTCGATCAGCACCTTCGCCCGCAAGCACCGCCCCAACTTCGTGCTCATCGCCGAAAATGGTCTCGATCTCTTGGTCAAACGCCAAGAGGACGACGAAACCAAGAGCAATCCCGCCCGCACCTACATCCGCTCGATAGACGGGATCATCCAGAAAGCCCTGTTTTACGGCGACCCGGAATTCGGCAAACCCTTTGCCAACAAGGACAAGCAGAAAAGACTCCTTCGTCTGACCGCGCAGGCGAAGAGCAACGGCCTCAAGGTTCTGATCATCGACTACGCCAAGACGCCGAAGGTGGTCGACGAATCCTACCGGATCATTGCCGCCAGGGGTTACATCCCTTTCGTCGCCCACGCCGCCGAAGCCGGCCTCAACAGCCTGCCTCCCTATCCGAAACGGCCGTACATGGAAAACCCAAGGAGCATATCATCATTGAAAGCGGTGAAAAACTTCCTCCGCATCGTCGATTCCACGCCCTTCGGCCGCCAGGACGAGTACACCTTGAAACTGCACGACACCAATTACGACATGGTTGTCGTCGATGTCTTCCATGGCCGCTTGCCGTTGAGCAAACAGGCCGTCGAGACCTTGAAATACAAGAAAATCGGCGCCCGGCGGCTGGTCCTGGCCCAGCTCGATATCGGCGCGGCGGCGAGTTATCTCTATTACTGGAAACCCCGTTGGCGGGAAGGATCGCCGTTGTGGATCAGCGCTCCGGCTCGCGGCGATCCGGACAAGTTCCACGTCGAATATTGGAGCCCCGAATGGCAACGGATCATCACCGGCAACACCCAATCCTATATTTACGGGATCATCGACCAGGGCTTCGATGGCGCGGTCCTGGGCGGCTTGGACGTCTACCGCTTTTTCGAAACCGGCCGCGAGAAAGGAGAAGAAGAGGAGCAGTAGGGATCGCCAATCCCGGGCAGTTTAGCAATGGCTGGCGCAAACGTCCTCGACAACAAAACCGTCCGTTGGCGGAAAGCGCTCGGCGATCAACGCCCGTGCTTCAATCTCATCGCTGGCGACAACGTTGTGAACATGAAGGTCCGCCCAATGGTCATCGAAATAACCGTGGCTTTGGTTTTCCTTCACCAAAGCCCGCACGTCCTTGTTGTATATGGAAACCTCGAAGACCTTGCTGCCATTGGGGTAATGAAGCATTGTTCAAATCCTTCTTCCGATAAACGGTGATCCCGGATTTCCCATCCCTGAACGCGGCTTAGGGACACGCGGCCGGAATGGAAAACCTGAATAGGTTTACGGCGGGAGTGTTAACAAAGCCTTTCGCCCGAACGGCAACGGTGGCGGGAATTCGCCTCGGAGGGCGCACGGAAAGGGATGATGCCGGACAGAGCCCGCCCGGAGCGCCATCAACGCAGAATCAAATCATCAAGGTTCCAAAGCCGGAACGACCTGTTCGATCACATAGCCACCCGCTTGGGGATATTTGGCGCGGGCCTTGGAGCGGGCCTGG
>JAUXMA010000194.1 GCA_030623425.1 Rhodospirillaceae bacterium | reverse complement strand
TCCCGGCCACCCATGGCAGTATACGCTTGGGGTGGCCGGGAGAGGGAGCGGGCCGGTGCCGATCAAACTTGAAATGTTCTACCGTCATTTTGGCCCATGCCAAAGGGTTGGTAATGACCGATGTTTCACGTGAAACAACCATCTAGAGCAAATCCCGAGCGGATGGACTCATCCGCGACGACGCATTTGCGTTTAAAAAAAACACGCTCACGCCGAAAGCCGCTGCCGGCGCCGCCGTACGTAGCCTAAAAGCAATGTCAGGGCGGCCGGCGTGACACCGGAGATTCTCGATGCCGCCCCCAGGGTGGCCGGACGGGACCGGGTCAGCTTTTCCGTCACTTCCGCCGACAGTCCGGTAATGGCGGAGAAATCAAGTTCGGCCGGAAGCTCCAGGGATTCATCGCGGCGAAAGGCGCGGATGTCGGCCTCTTGGCGGTCCAGGTAGGCGGCATAGCGGGCCTCGATTTGCAGTTGCCGGGCGACATCCGCCTCGAGGGACCCGAGTTCGGCCCAGACGGCGGCCAGGGTGTTGATGTCGACACCGGCATGGGAAAGCATCTCGGCGGCGCTCCGGCGCACGCCGTCCTGGCTGACGACGATGCCCCGGCGGCCGATCCAGGCGGGGGTGGCGGTCAGCCGTTTCAGCAGCGAGCGGCCGTCGTCCAAAGCCTTGGCCTTTTTCAGGAAGGCTTGCCGGCGTTCGCCGCCGACGCAATCGGCGTCGATGCCTTTCCGGGTCAGCCGCTGGTCGGCGTTATCGGCGCGCAGCTGCAAACGGTATTCGGCGCGCGACGTGAACATCCGGTAAGGCTCCGTCGTGCCCAGCGTCACCAGGTCGTCGATCAGGACACCGATGTAGGCGTCGGCCCGGTCGAGCAGGAACGAATGAGTGCCGGCCGCCGCCCGGGCGGCGTTGACGCCGGCCATCAGTCCTTGCGCGGCGGCTTCCTCGTAGCCCGTCGTGCCGTTGATCTGACCGGCCAGGAAAAGCCCCGGCACCCGCCGAGTCTCAAGATTGGGGGCAAGCTCTCTGGGATCGATGAAGTCGTATTCGATGGCATAGCCGGGTTTCAGCATGACCGCTTGCTCTAGTCCGGGAATGGTCTTGAGGAGTTGCCGCTGCACCTCTTCCGGCAAGGAGGTGGAGATGCCGTTGGGATAGACCGTGTGATCCTCCAGTCCCTCCGGCTCGAGGAATATCTGGTGCCGGCGGCGTTCCGCGAAGCGCACCACTTTATCCTCGATGGATGGACAGTAACGGGGACCCGTACTGTCGATCCGGCCCGAATACAAAGGCGCCCGGTGAAGGTTGGCGCGGATCAGATCATGGGACTTGGCGGTGGTGCCGGTGATATGGCAATCGACCTGCGGCGTTTCGATCCGTCGGGTGAGGAAGGAAAACGGCGTCGGCGGATCGTCTCCTGGCTGGATCTCCAGGCCCCGCCAATCGATGCCGCGTCCGTCAAGACGGGGCGGGGTTCCCGTTTTCAGGCGGCCCATGGTGAATCCCAGGCGCTTGAACGTATAGGCGAGCTCGACGGCGCGGGCGTCGCCGGCCCGGCCGGCCGGAATCATCCGTTCGCCGATGTGGATGAGGCCGCGAAGAAAGGTGCCGGTGGTGACGACGACACGGCCGGCCCGGATGTCCTCGCCGGCCGCCGTGCGGACGCCGCAAAGCCCGCCGCGGCCATCGAACAGCAGGTCGTCGGCGGCGCCGGCGCGGAGCGTCAGTCCGGGTTGCCGGCGCAGCAAATCGAGGATGGCTTTTTTGTAAAGCCGGCGGTCGGCCTGGGCGCGCGGCCCTTGCACCGCCGGTCCTTTGCGGCGGTTGAGGATGCGGAACTGGATGCCGGCTTGATCGGCGGCGCGGCCCATGAGGCCGTCTAGAGCGTCGATCTCGCGCACCAACTGCCCCTTGGCCAGACCGCCAATGGCGGGATTGCATGACATCTCGCCGATGGTTTCGAGCCGATGGGTCAGCAGGAGCGTGCGGGCGCCGACACGCGCCGCCGCCGCCGCCGCCTCCGAGCCGGCGTGGCCGCCGCCAATGACGATGACGTCGTAGCTTTCCATGGGCGGAAATTTAGGAGCGCTCGGGGGAGGAGTCAATTCGCCGCCGCCGCCGCGGCGGCGAAGAGGTGATTGAGGTTTCACGTGAAACATCTTCTCTCCACGGTTCTCTATTCCATAAGAACTCGATCTATTCCGCTTTATGCAATTATTTGCCGATGCAGAAATCCTCAAAAACCACATCGAGGATGTCTTCCACGTCAACCCGGCCGGTGATCCGGCCCAAGCAACGGACGGCGAGGCGAAGGTCCTCGCCAGCCAGTTCCGGGGCCTCGGCGCGTAAGCATCTGGTCAAGGCCTGGCGGCAGTCCTCCAGGGCTTGGCGGTGGCGGACCCGGGTCACGGCCGGGGCGGCGGTGATCCGGCAGCGCGCCGCCACCTCCTCGGCAAGGGTTTCTAGGAAATCGTCCAACCCGGCGCCGGTGCGGACCGAAATGGCGAGTGCCGGACGGCCATTGACGGACAACGGGGGGGGCGGCTCCGCGAGGTCCGATTTGTTGATCACCACCAGGCTGTTTTCGTCGATCAGTTCGGCCGTATAGGGGTCGACGCGGGGCCAGGTTTCGCCGTCCAATACCGCCAGCTTGAGGTCGGCGTCGGCGGCCCGCTCACGGGCTCTGCGCACCCCTTCCGTTTCGATCTCGTTACCGCCCTCGCGCAAGCCGGCGGTATCGGAAAGCACCGCCGGATAACCGCCAAGATCAAGGTGTGCCTCGATGACGTCGCGGGTCGTGCCCGCCGTCGCCGAGACGATGGCCGCGTCGCGGCGGGCGAGCCAGTTGAGAAGGCTGGATTTGCCAGCGTTGGGGGGGCCGATGATGGCCAGATGGACGCCGTCGCGCAGGCGCTCGCCGCGGCGTTGGTCCCGCAGGTGGGCGGCAATCTCCGCATCCAGCTCGGCAACCTCCCGGCGTACCTGATCGGCAATCCCCTCTGGAAGGTCCTCGTCGGAAAAATCGATGCTCGCTTCCAGGTGGGCGAGGGCCTTGAGCAGGCGTTGCCGCCAGTTTTCGTAGATGCGTCCCAGGTCGCCCCGCATCTGCCGCAAAGCCTGGCGGCGTTGGGACTCGGTTTCCGCCGAGATAAGATCTGCCAGGCCTTCCGCCGCGGTCAAGTCGAGCTTGCCGTTTTCAAAGGCGCGGCGCGTGAACTCGCCCGGCTCGGCCATGCGCAGACCGGGACAGCGCGCCAGCGCCCCGAGGACCGCCGAGATCACCGCCCGGCCGCCGTGAAGGTGCAACTCGACGACGTCTTCGCCGGTGAAGCTGGCCGGCGCCGGGAACCACAAAGCCAACCCCTCGTCGAGGACCTCGCCCCCGCCCGCGTCGGTGATGACAACGCGCTTCGCCAAACGCGGCGGCGGGGCTTGTCGCGGAGATCCTTTCGCGGTCAGGCGCCAGAGGGCGGCCAATGAGCGCCGGCCGGAAAGGCGTATAACCGCCAGCCCGGAGGGAACGCTTCCGCTCGATAAGGCGTAAATGGTATCGGCATTCATTACGAATACAAAATGATTTTCAATATCCCTTTATACTAACTAAATGTAGTAGGCACTAAAGTTTATATATCAATATATTGAGTTTAACGGGAAATCGTTGCGGAAGCGGTTGAACCTCTCCGATCATTGCCAAATCCTCTCTCCTTGGCCCGGCCAATAAAAAAGCCATCGTTTGCGAGGTTGTTTTCCCGGCCGGGGTTTCCAAACTAAGCATGGTGGCTCGGCGGCGCAACGGCGGCAAGGGCGCGGCGGCGCCGCGGCCTTAAAAAATGGACGCCCCGCAATGAACCATAATCTGTTGGCCGGCGAGACCAGCCCCTACCTCCTGCAACACAAGGACAATCCCGTCCACTGGAATCCCTGGAACTCGGCCACTCTGGCCAAGGCCAGGGCGGTAAACAAGCCGATCCTCCTTTCCATCGGATATTCCGCCTGCCACTGGTGCCATGTCATGGCCCACGAAAGTTTCGAAAGCGAGGCCGTCGCCGGGGTGATGAACGAGTTTTTCATCAACATCAAGGTCGACCGGGAGGAACGCCC
>JAUXMA010000010.1 GCA_030623425.1 Rhodospirillaceae bacterium | reverse complement strand
GACCATCGGGTGAATATGGTGGCCACACCAAGGGCAGGAATAGGCGGGCATTTTCTTGATACGTACAAAATGGCCTTGCTTGTGGCACTTCGGGCACTCAAGGACTTCGCCGTGACGCAGCTTCATAAGGTAATCAAGACAAGCGCCGTCGTTTGGAAACTGTTTCATAAAATCAATTACGGTCGGGTGTTTGGTCATTTCTCTCTCCATCTGATAGGGAGAGCGTACCGCTAATGTTTCCGTATGTCTACTTTATAATTACATGGAATCATTTAATCCTGATGCGCTCTAACGCGTCAGCATGATCTTCGAGACATGGGCGGCGGCGGGTGGATAGCCGTCGGCGGCCGCGATGCCAATGAACATCACCCGCACCCGGCTCAAATCATCTTCCGGCCAGACGCGGGCATAAAGTTGTGAAAGGTCGACGGCTTCCTCCCACCATTTGCCAGCGTTTTCGCGTCCCCCGCGCGCCGTGTAACGAGGGACGTCCTGGCGGTTTCCGGAAGGATGGGACAATTTTCCCCTCTGCAGCGCCGATTCGCCCCAGACAATGGCCAACATCCGGTCGTGGGGCGGAAGGATAGACCATTGCCAACCATTTGGCATGTAACCAAAAAGCCGAAAAAAAGACAGGTTTCCCCAACCGCCGCCTGTCGTTTTGGAGCTGTGAAAACCGATGACCAAACGCACCGGATGAGCGCCGGTTGGCGGCGCCTCCATGTTCCAAGCCCAATTCAGGAAAGGCGTGGCCAGAAGCATGGCCTGGATGCGGCGAACGACGACGAAGCCTTCCATTCCGTTGACCACCCGGAGCGCCGGAACATTTTCTATATCGACGACCGAGAGATGGTCCCGGGCGATGTCGCCGGAACCTTCGATCACCCAGTCGTCGCGCAGGGATTCCAAGGAAGACATCGCGGCGGGATCGAGGACTTGCAACTTTCCCATGGGACCGATGATGGCGCGAGGAGCCGCACAGCCCGAGAAGGCGACGACCGTCCCGGCCAGAAACGCCGCCAACATCCCTTGGCGCATTGCCGCTAGTACCGACCAGCGCAATTCCTGACCCCCTACGACGGCGGTGGGTGGGTTACGGCTAGGAGCGGGTTGCATTGCCAACCATTTGGCATGGGCCAAAGCCGTGGTGCCATCACACCACAAGCGGCGCGCGACGACGTCCGGAAGCCTCGCAACGCCGTCGTAGGGGTACAATTTAGGTGATACAGGCCACTAGTCCTTATTTTTTCCTTGCCGCTTGCAAAATGTCCTGGGATTGCAGCCAGCCGACCGATCCACGGGGCAGTAGGGTCGCCGCCCGATCGGCTAGATAACGGGCGACCTTCGCGTTGCCTTTGAGCATAGCCTCCTCGGCCAGGGCCAAGGAGCTATGGCCCATCCGGCCCTGTCGGCCGTATGCGATGGCCAGTTGATGCCAAAAAAAAGGTACTCCGCTGTCCCTATGCAAAGCCGCCCGGAGGTTCAGGATCGCCGGTTCCAGCAAAGCCGGATCGTTCATTTCCAACTGCGCCTGAGCCAAGCCGCTTCTCAGCAGAGACGAGGACGGCAGCAATTGAACGGCCCTTTCGTAAGGCCCAAGGGCAACGGCCGCACGTCCGTTCTCGAACAGCATCTGTCCTTTCAATTCGTGAAAATAAGGATCGTCGGGGCGATCCGTGATGAGCCCGTCGATCAGACGCAAAGCTTTTTCCAGGTCCGGATGACGGTAATAGGCGATGGCCCTGGCGTAACGGGAAACGAGGCTGTCATCGGTTTCTTTGTAGCGCCTGAGGGTGTATGCGAGGGGCTCCAGAAAGGCCTGAAGTTTGGCTCGCATGCGGGCGTGCATTTCCTGGAAGCGGCGAGGAAGCGGTTTATCCTTGTTGGGCGATTTGGCCAGGTGCGCGCGGATGGCCGCCATCCGTTCGCTGGTCAACGGGTGGCTGCGAAGATAGGGATCCTGGCGTGCGGCGCTCAACAGTTCCTGGCCGCCGAGAACGTCCAGGAACTCCAGCAATCCCCTCGCCGATTGCTTGGTCGTGTCGAGAAACCTGAGCGCCGCCTGATCAGCCGCCGATTCCTGGGTGCGGCTGTAATGGAGGAAGGCACGCAGCCCGGCCTGTTGCCCGCCCAAGACGATGGCTTGCCCGACATCGGGACGGCCGCCGATGGCGGCGGCGCCGCCGAGAACGTATCCAAGAATGGTTTGCGCCGTGCTTTTTTTCATCGCCTCGCGGATACGCGCCAAATGGCCGCCAGCGATGTGACCCGTTTCATGGGCGATGACGCCGATGATCTGGCCGGCGTTCTGGGATTTCGTCAACAGGCCGGTATTGATGAAAATTTTCTGCCCGCCGGCAACGAAAGCGTTGAGCGAGTTGTCCTTGACCAGATAGATCTTGATGTTCGAGGGCTCTAGGCCGGCCGCTTGGAACAGTGGCGTCGAATAAGCGCGGATGGTATTTTCGATCTCGGCATCCCGGATGAACGAAAACGCGTTCGCGAGGGAGCCCGCTGGTCCCAAAAGGAAAACGGCGAAAAACACCATTACGGTGAGCGAGCAAGCAATGCGTTTCATCAAGGCCTTTAAACCCGTCATGCAAAATCACCTGTTTGGCGATCCCGGCCAAAGTAAGTGCGGAACCAGACGGCGTCAATTCGCGACGTGTCTTTTCGCCCTGCTGCTCGGCGCCTGCTCCTTGGGCGATGATTTGCTGTCGATGATCACCCCCGACGAAGAGAAACCCGAGGATAAGGTGGAATTTTTTCCCGGCGGCGTGGCGGCGGACGAGCCGCTCGCCGCCATGATCGGCCGTGACATCCTTACCGACGGCGGCACCGCGGCGGATGCGGCGGCGGCCGTCTATTTCGCCCTTGCCGTCACCATGCCTTCCTCCGCCAGCCTCGGCGGCGGCGGCGCATGCGTAGTCTGGAACCACTGGAACGGCGTCGCCGAAGCCATCGATTTCCTGGCCCGGGCGCCACAAAAGGTTCCGGCGGCGGCGTCCCGTCCCAGCGCCGTTCCCGGAAACCCGCGCGGTTTTTTCGCTTTGCACAACAAATATGGGCGATTGCGTTGGGAGCAGGTGTTGACCCCGGCGGAAACGCTAGCCCGCTTCGGTCACCCGGTGTCGCGGGCATTCGCCAATGATTTGGCATCCGTGGAAAGCGCCCTGTTGGCGGAGCCGGAAACCCGGCGCGTCTTCAGCCGGGCGGACGGACGGGGATTGATAAAGGAAGGGGAGACCCTTAAGCAATTGGACTTGGCGGTGGTCTTGGAAAATCTGCGCTACCTGGGAGCGGACGGTTTCTACACTGGCAAAACGGCCGCCAAACTGGTGGATGCCTTCAACCGCGCGGGCGGATCGCTGAATCTGGAAGACCTCCGTCGTTACGCCCCTCGGTGGCGGGAAACCATCAGGGTTCCGTTTGATTTTCTGACCCTCCATTTTGCTCCCCCGCCGGCGGCGGCGGGTGCCGTCGAGGCCGAAATCTGGGCCATGCTGACCCAAGGCGAACGTTACCAAAAGGCGTCGTCCGAGGAACAACCCCACCTTTTCGCCGAAGCCATCCTGCGCGCCTTCGCCGACCGGGGGCAGTGGCTCAGGCAAGATGGAAGCAGCGCCATCGCTGTCCCCGAATTGCCATCCCGGAGACGCATTGAGCGGCTGATGGCCAGCTATCGGCCCAAGCGTCACATCCCGGCGGCATCGCTCGATCCGGCGCCGGTCAAACGACCTGAAAACCCCGCCGCCATCAGCTTCGTGACCTTGGATGGCGCCGGCTCGGCGGTGGCCTGCGCGTTGACCATGAACAACCGGTTCGGCACCGGACGCATCGCCCCCGGCACGGGCGTTCTGCCAGCGGCGCTGCCGGGACAGGGAGGCCGCGGCCCCTTTTCTCTGGGACCGGTCATCGTGGTGGATCACGAATACAAGGATTTTTACTTCGCCGCCGCCGCCAGCGGCGGTGTTACGGCGCCGACCGCCATAATGAACGTGTTGACGAAGGTCATCCTCAAAAAGCAACCGTTGAGCCAAGCCCTGACCGCCAAACGCCTCCATCATGGCGGCTTTCCCGATCTTGTCTATTACGAGCAAGGTTACAGCGAAGCCGCGCTCCAGGCCCTCATCAAACGCGGCCATCGCATTGCCGCCACCGCTGAACTGGGGCGGGTCAACGCGGCAGCCTGCGTCGGCGGCCTGCCGGTCAAGCCGGGAACCTGCACACTGAAGGCGGACCCGCGCGGCTTCGGCTTGGCGGCCACCGCCGAGCGGTATGAGCAATAACCCCGACGGATTTTCTGTTGTGGCCCTGAAAATTGCCAAACGCGGAACCATTCCGCCCTTCATCGTCATGGACGTGATGCGCGCCGCCAACGAACGGGCGGCCGCCGGCGGCGACGTTCTTCATCTGGAAATCGGCCAACCCAGCACCGCCGCCCCCCGTGCCGTCCTGGAGGCGGCGAAAGCGACGCTTGCCGCCGATCGCCTGGGCTATACCGACGCCTTGGGCATTCCGGCGCTGCGCCGGCGACTTGCCGATCATTACCAAAATACTTACGGCGTTTCCCTCGACCCCGGCCGCATCGCGGTTTGCACAGGCTCTTCGGGAGCCTTCATCGTCGCTTTTTTGGCCGCTTTCGAGGCCGGGGACCGTGTCGCTTTGGCCAGTCCCGGCTATCCCGCCTACCGCAATATTCTCAAAGCCCTCGATATCGAGCCGGTCAATCTGGCCTTGGGCCCGGACACCAATTTCCAGCCAACGCCGGAAGCGCTGGAACGAACCGGCGGCCGGCTTGACGGCCTGATCATCGCCAGCCCCTCGAACCCGACCGGCACCATGATCCACCGGCACGGACTCAAGGCGCTTGCGGCCTATTGCGCCGAAAACAGGATTCGTTTGATATCCGACGAAATCTATCATGGCATCACTTATCAGGAACCGGCGGAGACCGTTGCCGCTTTCGATTCCGAAACCATCGTCATCAACAGTTTTTCGAAGTATTTCTCGATGACCGGCTGGCGGCTCGGCTGGATGGTGGTCCCAGAGGAACTGCTGCGCTCGGTGGAATGCTTGGCGCAGAATCTGTTCATCTCGCCACCGACCCTGTCCCAGCATGCGGCCATTGCGGTATTCGATTGCCGGCAAGAATTGGACGCCAACGTCGCCCGCTACGCCCGCAACCGGGCGGTACTCCAGGAGGAATTGCCGAAAGCCGGGTTCGACAAGCTGGCCGCCGCCGAGGGCGCTTTTTACATTTATGCCGATGTCGCCCACTTGACCAATGACAGCGAGGATTTCTGTCAACGGATGCTGGCGGAAACCGGGGTGGCGGCGACGCCAGGGGTCGATTTCGACCCCGAGCGCGGCAATCGATACGTCCGTTTTTCCTTTTCCGGCGCCACCGATGACATGGTGAAGGCGGCGGGCCGGCTCATTGAATGGCGGCTTTGATCCCAACCGGTTTTGCTCGGATTCACCCGCCGAAGCGTTGCCACCAGCCCTGGCGTCGTGATTCCGGTTGCTCCCGCCTCTTGTCCGCGCCGACGTCGATGACGGTGGTTTTGCCGGCGTTGGTTTCGTCCGTGCCGGCTTCTGTCTTGTCCTTGGCGGCGGCGGCTTCGCCCTTGGCGGCAGCGTCATCGGCGGCATCAACGGTCTTGTCCTTGCGCTGGCTCTTGGGCTTGGGCTTGGTCTTTGTCCTTGTCCTTTTCGATTTCTTTTCCGCCGGCTCCGGTTTGGGGCCGTCGATTTTGGTTTCGGCTTCGGTTTTGGCGGCGGCCTCTTTTTGCTTGCGTTTTCCGACGGCTCTTCTGGCCGTGCGGCGTTTTTGGACGCTGGACCCGTTCTTGGTTTTCGCTTCCGCTAGCGCGGCTTCCGCTAGCGCGGCTTCCGCTTCGTCGACGGCGGAGTCAAGCAAGATGGGTTCGCCGACGGGGGGTTGCAAGAAGATGGCCTCGGCGGGACCGCTCAGCAAGGAGATATCAACGCCGGCATCTTCGCTCCGTTGCCGTTCGGCCTCGATGCCCGGCTTGCCGGTTTCGACCCGCCTGTCCGGGCTTTTGCGGGACCGCCGGCGTCCGCCGCGCCTGCCGCGCCGGCGGCGTTTGCCCTTGGATTCGTCCGTTTCACCGGTTGCCGTCTCGGCGGCGGTCTCCAGGGGCGTCTCGACCGCCGCGACGGCGGCGCCGGTTTTCTCGGCCCCAATCGTCGCTTCCTGGCCTTCTCCGACGGATTTGCGGCGTCGGCGCCCGCGCCGGCGGTGGCGCTTGGGGCTTTCTTCCCCGCCGTCCGGTTGAGGCTTTTCGCTCGCCGCCAGGCCTTCATCGCCGGCAATCGGGACGGCGGCGGCCTTGATGGGCGGTGCCTTTACCCGTTCGATGCGATGATTCGGCGGAATGAGCGAATCATCGGCGGACAGATTGACGGTAAAGCCGTAACGGTTCTCGATATCGGCCAGGGCGGCGCGTTTCTGATTGAGGATGTAAAGCGCCACTTCCGTCGAAACATGAATGATAATCTCTTTCGAACGGTTCCGGTTGCCTTTCTCTTCGATGGCGCGCAAAATGTTCAAGGCGGCCGATTCCGTCGAGCGCCGAATGCCCGTGCCGCTGCAATGGGGGCAAGGCTCGGAACTGGTTTCGATCAGACTGGGCCGCAACCGCTGGCGGGACAGTTCCAGAAGGCCGAAAAGACTGATCCGACCCATTTGAATACGGGCACGGTCGTTGCGCATGGCTTCCTTGAGTTGCCGCTCGACCTTAGTGTTGTTGCGCCGGACTTCCATGTCGATGAAATCGATGACAATGAGCCCGGCAAGATCGCGCAAGCGCAACTGGCGGGCGATTTCGTCGGCTGCCTCCAGGTTGGTTTTCAACGCCGTCTCTTCGATGTTTCGTTCTTTTGTGGAACGCCCCGAGTTGACGTCGATGGCGACAAGGGCTTCGGTGGGGCTAAACACGATGTAGCCACCGGATTTGAGTTGGATTTCGGGCGAGTGAATGGCGTCCAACTGGCTTTCCACGTGATAATGGTGCATGAGGGATTTACCGGTTTCGCGGTACTTTTTCACCCGCTTGGCATGGCTGGCAATCATCAGCTTCATGAAATCCTTGGCCATGCGGTAAGCGGCGTCGCCATCGACGATAATTTCGTCGATGTCACGGCTGTAGATGTCGCGGATGGCACGCTTGATCAGGTTGCCCTCTTCGTGGATCGGGGCCGGAGCCATCGATTGCAAGGTCAAGTTGCGGATGCCGTCCCAAAGACGCATCAAATATTCGTAATCGCGCTTGATTTCCGCCTTGCTGCGATTGATGCCGGCGGTTCGCACGATGACGGCGACACCCTCGGGAATGCCAAGATCGCCGAGAACGGATTTCAATCGCTTGCGATCGGCGCCGTTGGTGATCTTCCGCGAGATGCCGCCGCCGCGTGCCGTGTTGGGCATCAACACGCAATAGCGTCCGGCGAGTGAGATGTAAGTGGTGAGCGCCGCGCCCTTGTGGCCCCGTTCCTCCTTGACCACTTGGATGAGCATAACCTGGCGGCGCTTGGTGACTTCCTGGATTTTGTAACGGCGAAGCGAAGGCTTGACCCAATGGGCCTCTACTTCTTCGCTGTCGTCCCCGCCGATGGTTTCCAATTCTTCACCGTCGGCCTCTCCGCCATCCACCGATTTACTGTCCGCGTCGGCTTTTTCGGCGGCGTCGTGCTCGGCAACCAGCGCTTGCCGGTCTTCAATGGGAATCTGATAGTAGTCGGGATGAATTTCGCTAAAGGAGAGGAATCCGTGACGGTCGCCGCCGAAATCGACAAAGGCCGCTTGCAGGGATGGTTCAACCCTGGTGACTTTCGCTAAGTATATGTTGCCTTTGAGTCGCTTTCGGGATTCGACCTCGACGTCAAAATCTTCCAAACGGTTTCCGCTGAGAACCACCACCCGGGTTTCCTCCGGATGGCTGGCATCGATGAGCATTGTTTTGCTGACCATTAACTTGTTGACTCCATGGCACCACAGCCATCCGTAAACCTGGCCCTAGAGTGCGGAGGGCGCGAGGACGGGACCGAGAGGTGCATAATTTTTGTGTTCGTATGCAGCCGGAGGCGCCTGCGAAATACCCTCTGACCATTTTCCTGGTCAGAATTTGAACGGGAGTCGTTCGCGCTGCTCTATCCGGCATTGAGAAATCCTAAAAAATCAATCAATCGCGGCTGAAGACGTTTCCAAGGGATGTGGACAGCCGCTCTGTTAACATAACGGTAGGAATTAAGTTCGACAATCGTCTTGTTGCTTTTGCCTCTGTGGAATATAAGCCCGTTTAGGTTAACAGCAAGGCCGTTTGACAATTATTTGGCGATATATTTAAAAGGCCTTACAGCGGGAAAACGCTTTATGCCGCGGTTTGTTTCGTTTTTTCGTCTGCTTTTTCTTGTCTTGCCGGCGGCGCTTATTTTCGCCGCCGCCCCGCATCCCGCCGCCGCCGCCGCCGAAGCCGTCGTCACGGATGTGCGGGTTGGCGAGCATGGCGCTACGACCCGGTGCGTCTTCGATTTGACCAATCGGGTTGCGTTCAATGTTTTCACCTTGTCCGATCCCGAGCGTGTCGTCATCGATCTGCCGGAGGTGGGATGGCGCCTTCCGGGGCGGCCTTTGCCAAGCCGGACAGGGTTGTTGAAAACACTCCGTTACGGCTTGTTCAAGCCGGGAACTTCCCGCGTGGTTCTGGATGTCAATGGACCGGCGGCGATTGCCAGGGCCTTTTTGGTGGCGCCGTCGGCCGGTTATGGATACCGATTGGTGGTCGACCTGGTCGAAACCGGTGGCGAGTTTAAGCAAGGAAATTCGCCGGCAACGGGACTGTGGCAAGCCTCGCTGCCTCGGTTTTCGCCACCTTTGCGCAAGCCCATGGCCCGGAAACGTCGAAGGGAATGGGTCGTCGCCATCGATCCCGGCCATGGCGGTGTCGACCCCGGCACCATTGGCGCCAACGGCATGTACGAGAAGCACATCACCTTGGCCGTGGCCCGTGAAATCAAGAATCGTTTGGAACGCGGCGGCAGTTTCCGTGTGGTTTTGACACGCAAACGCGATATTTTCATCCGCTTGCGCGATCGCGTCGCCATCGCCCGCGATGCCGGCGCCGACTTGTTCATGTCTATTCACGCCAATTCCATCAAGAACAAAAACATACGCGGTCTTTCCGTCTATACCCTTTCCGAAAAGGCCTCGGACAAGGAAGCGGCGGAGTTGGCCGAACAGGAAAACAAGGCCGACCTCATCGCCGGAATCGATCTCAACAACGAATCACCCGAGGTTACCAACATCCTCATCGATCTGGCCCAGCGCGAAACCATGAATCAGTCTGTTCGTTTCGCCTCGCTGCTGGTCGGGGAATTGAAGCGTCGAACCCGGATTCTGCGAAACAGTCACCGGTTCGCCGGTTTCGCCGTGCTCAAGGCGGTCGATGTGCCTTCCGTCCTGATCGAAGTGGGTTTCCTGTCCAATCGCCAGGACGAACGGGCGCTGAGAAGCAAAAGCTATCGCGCAAAATTGGCCTCGTCGATCGGGCGCGCCATCGAAGGCTATTTTGCCCAAATCGAAGAGGCCTACAGGAAATAACCCGTTTCTTCTCGCCGTCATAAGTCGGCCATATTTTCACGCTAACTGAAACATCCGGTCAGGTTGGTTATAGTACCCTCTTTCCGCAGTTTTTCCGGCTTGGTGAAACCATGATCAAGGCCATCCTCAGCCTGTTGGGATCAGTTTTAATATTGGCCATCCTGGGCGCGGGAGGGGTGCTGTTCGTGTTCTATCATTTCGGGCGCGCCTTGCCCGACTATCGCCAGCTCGCCGACTATGAGCCGCCGGTGATGACCCGGGTCTATGCCGGCGACGGACGGCTATTGGCCGAATACGCCGTCGAGAAGCGAGTTTTCGTGCCCATCAAGGCGATACCGAAGCTGGTTGTGCGGGCCTTTCTCTCGGCCGAGGACAGGAACTTTTACACCCACCCCGGCGTCGATTTGCCGAGCGTCGCCCGCGCCATGCTGACCAACGTCAGAAACTTGGGAAAAGACCGCCGTCTCGTCGGCGCTTCCACCATCACCCAGCAGGTGGCGAAGAATTTCCTGCTCAGCAATGAAGTGTCCTGGGAGCGCAAAATCAAGGAGGCGATCCTTGCCTTCCGCATGGAGCGCGCTTTCAACAAGGATCGGATTTTAGAGCTTTATCTGAACGAGATTTATTTGGGCTTCGGTTCCTACGGCGTGGCGGCGGCGGCGTTGAATTATTTCAACAAGCCCTTGGACGAACTGACCGTCGCCGAGGCCGCCTATCTCGCCGCCCTGCCCAAGGCTCCCAATAATTATCATCCTCTCAAGTATCCCGCCGCCGCCAAGGAGCGCCGCGACTGGGTCATCGGGCGCATGTTGATGGCCGGCCTCATAACCGCCGACGAGGCGGAAATGGCCCGAGCCGCGAGGCTGGAAGTGCGCCAGATGGCCGAGACAGAGTTCATCCAGGCCGAATATTTCGCCGAGGAAGTCCGCCGCGAACTGGCCGAACGCTACGGCGAACGTCAGTTGTACAAAGGCGGTCTTTTGGTGCGTACGACACTCGATCCCAGGCTCCAGGAGATCGCCGATACGGTCCTGCGCCAAGGGCTCGAGACCTACGACCGCCGCCACGGCTGGCGCGGACCCCTCGCCAGCATGGAGATGGGTGCCGATTGGCGCGCCAGGCTGGCCGAAGTGGAACCGCCCCTGGGCCTCGGCGGCTGGCGGCTGGCGGTGGTCTTGGGCGTCGACCAGGCCGGCGCCGACATCGGCTTTCGCGACGCCAGCCACGGCCGCGTTCCCCTGGCCGAGATGAAATGGGCGCAACCTTGGATGGAGAACCAGGAATTGGGTCCGCCGGTGCTGGGAGCGGCCGACGTTTTGGCCCTGGACGCCGTGATCGCCGTCGAGCCAGTCACCGTCAATGCCAAAAACGAAATCTATCCGGAAAATACTTTCGGCTTGCGGCAGATCCCCGAGATCGAAGGGGCTCTGGTGGCGTTGGATCCCCATACGGGACGGGTTTTGGCCATGACCGGCGGCTATGAATACGCCAAAAGTCAGTTCAACCGGGTCACCCAGGCCATGCGGCAACCGGGTTCGGCGTTCAAGCCTTTCGTCTATCTGGCGGCGCTGGATAGCGGTTTTTCGCCCTCGACTTTGATCCTGGACGCTCCTTTTGTCATCGACCAGGGACCTGGATTGCCGAAATGGCGTCCCTCCAACTACACCAAAAATTTTTACGGTCCCAGCACCATGCGATTAGGCGTCGAGAAATCGCGCAATCTGATGACCGTGCGCTTGGCGCAAACCATCGGCATGGACAAGGTGGCCGAATTTGCCGAACGATTCGGCATCGTCGCGACGTTGCCGCGCCGGCTCGTCTCGTCATTGGGCGCCGCGGAGACGACTCTTCTCAAGCTCACCACCGCGTACGCCATGCTCGTCAACGGCGGAAAACGGATCACCCCGACCCTGATCGACCGCATCCAGGACCGCCACGGCCGCACCGTGTTCCGTCACGACAACCGCGGCTGCGCCGCTTGCCGCGCCACTTTTTGGACTAACCAGCCGGTGCCGGTCATTCCCGAGCACCGCCAAGCGGTCACCAATCCCCTGAGCGCCTATCAGGCGGTTTCCATGCTCCACGGCGCGGTCCAACGCGGCACCGGCAAACGGGTCAAGGCGGTCGGCAAACCGCTGGCCGGCAAGACCGGCACCACCAATGACAGCGTCGATACATGGTTCATCGGCTTTTCACCGGACTTGGCGGTGGGGGTGTTCGCCGGCTTTGACGAGCCGCGCACGCTTGGCCGCAAAGAGCAAGGCGCCACCGTCGCCGCTCCCATTTTCCGCGATTTCATGGCCAAGGCCTTGCAAGGACGGCCCACCATCCCCTTCCGCATCCCGCCGGGCATTCGTCTGGTGCGAGTGAACGGAACCACCGGCCGGCCGGCAAGGGCGGGGGACCGCAACATCATCCTGGAGGCTTTCAAGCCCGGCACCGTGCCGGCGGAACAGAGCGAGGTCCTGGAAGGCTATACCACGACCGTAAGCGAAACCCCCGCCACCGGCACCGGCGGCCTGTACTGAAAGAATTCGCCGGCTGGCCGGCAAAGTGCGAACGGCGGGCCAGGTAAAGGCTGATCTTGGCCTTTTTGTCGGGGCGCCTTTGTGGTTAAAGACTTCCTGGAATGCGGACGGAGGAACCGAATGCGTGCCGAAATCGAAGTCCTGACGGAAGAAATCGAGCAGTCGTTGAAGCTGCTGAGGAGGCATCTTTGACTACGAATCCACCCTCGGCCGGCTGGAGGAATTGAACGCCAGGGCCGAAGATTCGGAGTTTTGGAAAGACCCGGCGAAAGCGCAAACATTGATGCGCGAACGCTCGCGTCTGGAAAACGGTCTGAAAGCCATAGATAGGCTGGAACGCGAGCTTGCCGACAATGTCGAGCTGATCGAACTGGGCTTGGCGGAAGGCGACGGGGATATTATCGCCGAGGCCGAGGCGGCTCTGAAGACGCTGAGGGGGCGCGCCGCCAAGGAGGAACTTCGGGCCTTGCTGTCGGGCGAGGCCGACGCCAACGACTGTTACCTGGAAGTTCACGCCGGCGCCGGCGGCACCGAGGCTCAGGACTGGGCGGAGATGCTTTTGCGCATGTACGTCCGCTGGGCCGACTCGCACGGCTATAAGGTCGAATGGCTGGAAGAAAGCGGCGGCGAGGAAGCCGGCCTGAAATCGGCGACGATCAAGGTGCGGGGCGATAACGCCTATGGCTGGCTGAATACCGAAAGCGGCGTACATAGGCTGGTTCGCATCTCGCCTTTCGACTCCAGCTCCCGGCGGCACACCAGTTTCGCCTCGGTCTGGGTCTATCCGGTGGTCGATGACGCCATCGAGATCGAGATTCGGGACAAGGATCTGCGCGTCGACACCTATCGGGCGTCGGGCGCCGGCGGCCAGCATGTCAACAAGACCGACAGCGCCATCCGCCTGACCCATCTTCCCACCGGTATCGTCGTGCAGTGCCAGAACGACCGCTCGCAACACAAGAACCGCGCCACCGCCATGTCGATGTTGAAGGCTAGGCTGTACGAACGCGAGCTGCACAAACGCGAGGAGGAAGCCAAGGCCAAGCGCGAGGCCAAAACCGAGATCGGCTGGGGCCACCAGATCCGTTCATACGTCCTGCAACCGTATCAAATGGTCAAGGATCTGCGAACAGAGGTGGAAACCAGCAACATCCAGGCCGTTCTCGATGGCGACCTCGACGATTTCATGGCCGCCGCCCTGGCCGCCAAGCTCAAGGAAAGCGGGGAATAGCGGCAAGATCAACAGGCGGCGTCCTTTTACTGCAACAAAATCTCCCGGAAATAAATAGCCTCCGCCTTGGCCGGCGCCAGCGCGTTGTTGAGAATGGCAAAAAGTTTGAGGCGCATCATTTCGGTTCCTTTCCTTCCGACCAATTCGCTACGCTCATGGTCGCGTAGCCAAGTCTGGAACGCGTCCATGACCATAGGCTGCACCTCATTGAAACGGGCTTCATGGCTTTTGGACAGTTGGGCTCTCAACTTGAGTTTGATGAAAGGCGCCCGGCAGCGCCCCGTTTTCAGGTCGACCATGATTTTGGGAAACTCAATTAATATGGGCGGTTCGGGAGGAGGAGGCTGCTCGGCGACGGAATCCTTTTCCTCGCCGAGCAGGGAATCCAGAAGGCCGGTGAAAAAAACCGCCGCACCACCGCCGAGAATAAGAAGAGCGGCCGCGGCGCCGATTATGATCAGCTTTTTGCCGCCGCCAGCGAACGGTTCTTTCTCCCCGTCCTCGATATCTTCTTCCTCTTCTTCCTCTTCTTCCGACTCATCGTCATCGTCCAGGTCGTCACTCATTTTGCCCTCCCGTTTTTTGTTTCGCCATCAACTCTCTGGCGGGGTTTTCGATCAAGTCGGCGAAAAGGACGTGGACTTTTTTCGCCATCGTTTCAATCTTGG
>JAUXMA010000333.1 GCA_030623425.1 Rhodospirillaceae bacterium | reverse complement strand
CCGTGGCGAGATCGCCTGCCGGGTAATCAGGACGGCGCGCAAGATGGGGATAGGGACCGTCGCCGTCTACTCGGCCGCCGATAACGACGCCCTGCATGTGGAAATGGCCGACGAAGCGGTGTGCATCGGTCCCGCGCCGGCGGCGGAGAGCTACCTTGACATCGGCAACATTCTCAAGGCCGTCAAGGACAGCGGCGCCGAGGCCGTCCATCCCGGCTACGGGTTCTTGAGCGAAAACGCCACCTTCGCCGGCAAGCTGAAAAGAAAGGGCGTCGCTTTCATCGGTCCTTCCGCCGCCGCCATCGCGACGATGGGCGACAAGATCAAAGCCAAGGCCGTCGCCGAGGCGGTTGGCGTGAAACCGATACCCGGTCATTCGCGGGCGCTTCGAAACGCCAGGCAGGCGCGGGCGATTGCGCGGCGCATCGGCTATCCGGTGATCATCAAGGCTTGCGCCGGTGGCGGCGGCAGGGGCATGCGCATCGCCCGCGGCGACGGCGATATCGGCGAGGGTTTTGGCGCCGCCGTTCGCGAAGCCCGCTCCGGCTTCGGCGACGACAGGGTGTTTTTGGAGAAGTTCATCGAGCAAGCCCGCCACATTGAAATCCAAATCATCGCCGACGGCCATGGCGGCACGGTTTTCCTCGGCGAGCGCGAATGCTCTATTCAGCGCCGCCATCAGAAAATCATCGAGGAAGCTCCGAGTCCTTCCATCGACGGAAAAACCCGGCGGGCCATGGGCGAAC
Source organism: Rhodospirillaceae bacterium (assembly GCA_030623425.1). GTDB lineage: Bacteria > Pseudomonadota > Alphaproteobacteria > Rhodospirillales > 2-02-FULL-58-16. Next base: position 1,699 of record JAUXMA010000333.1, on the reverse strand, counting down.
GGGCGGTGGCCTTGGCGAAAGCGGTGAAATACGTCTCCGCCGGCACGGTGGAGTTCCTCGTCGACGCCGACGGCGATTTCTACTTTCTTGAAATGAATACCCGATTGCAGGTCGAACATCCGGTGACGGAATTGACAACCGGGCTCGATCTGGTTGAATTGATGATCCGCGTCGCCGCCGGCGAGAGGCTTCCCTTCACCCAGGACGGGGTGATCACCAAGGGCTGGGCCATCGAAGCCCGCGTCTATGCCGAGAATCCGGGGCTGGGCTTCCTGCCCTCGGCGGGACGTCTGGTGCGCTACATGGCGCCCGAGGAGGGCCGCTATTTGCGTGTCGATACGGGCGTCTTCGAGGGCGCCGAGATTTCCAGCCATTACGATCCGCTGATCGCCAAACTGATCACGGCGGGGAAGAGCCGCGCCGAAGCCATCCAGCGGATGCAGGCGGCGCTGGCTTCTTTTTATATCCGCGGCCCCGCCCATAACATCGGCTTCCTCGCCGCCTTGATGGCCCATCCCCGCTTTCAGGAAGGGCGCCTCGGCATCGCTTTCATCGCCGAGGAATATCCCGACGGCTTCAATGCCGGCGACGCCTCCCGTGCCGACACCGCCCCGGCGGTGGTCGCCGCCGCCTGCATCCACCATGCCTATCGGCAGCGCGCCGCCAGGATTGGCGGCCGGATGCCCGGCCATCAACGCCAGGGGCGGGAAGACTGGGTGGTGGTCGCCCATGGCCGCAACCATCCGGTCGGCGTCACCGCCGCCGAAGGCGGCTTCGAGGTGACCGTAAACGGCAGGGTAAACCGGGTCCGGACCGGTTGGAAACCTGGCGAGCCTCTGTTCCGGGCCGTCATCGGCGACCGTCCGGTTTGCATGCGGTTGGCTCTCGCCGGCGCCGGCTACCGCCTGGTCCAGGCCGGAATCGAGACCGAGGTTCTGGTCCTCGCTCCGAGGGCGGCCGAGCTCTACGCGCTGATGCCGGCGAAGGCGCCGCCGGGTGGCGCCAAGTCCCTGCTGGCGCCGATGCCGGGGCTATTGGTTTCCGTTGCCGTCGAAATCGGCCAGGATGTCAAGGAAGGACAGGAACTGGCGGTCGTCGAGGCGATGAAAATGGAAAATGTTCTCCGCGCCGACCGGCAAGGCGTCGTCAAGGCCATCCATGTCCGCCCGGGCGACAACTTGACCATCGGCCAGGTCATCGTCGAGTTCGAAGAGAGCCAATCGTGACCGACGCCACTTCGAGCAAAGCCGTCACGGTCCGTATCCACGGCCGGGTGCAGGGGGTTTGGTTCCGGTCCTGGACCGCCGAGCAAGCCTCGGGACGGGGGCTAAGCGGCTGGGTGCGCAACCGCGCCGACGGCAGCGTCGAGGCGCTGTTCGCGGGGCCCGCCGCCGCCGTCGACGGGATGCTGGCGGCTTGCCGGCGGGGGCCGCCGATGGCCGTGGTCAGCGGCGTCGAGACCGCCCCGGCCGCGGCTCCCGCCGACAGCGGCTTCCGCTTTTTGCCGACGGCGTGAGGCAAGCTTGCCGCAATGGCTTTTCATCAATCACGTTCCGCTCTAGCGGCGGTTCCGAAAATCTCCTCGAAAGCGGCGATCAGGGCGGCATCGACCTCGGCCATGCCGGCGGCGATCCCAAGCTCCTTGAGCGAGGTCACGCCGTGCCCGGCAAGGCCGCAAGGACCGATGGCGTCGTAATGG
>JAUXMA010000297.1 GCA_030623425.1 Rhodospirillaceae bacterium | reverse complement strand
GTTTGGACAAAGCCAAGCCTAAGTTGTAGAGCGCGTCGGCGGACCGGCAATCGATTTCCAAGGTGCGCCGGTAGCAGGCGATCGCCTCGTCCAGCTTGCCCTGATCCTTCAGCGCGTTGCCAAGGTTGAAGTGGGCATCGGCGTACTCGGGATCGATTCCCAGGGCGCGGGTATAGTATCCGATCGCCTCGTCAACGCGGGCCTGGGCCATGTGAACGCTGCCCATGTTTGTCAAGAATTTTGCGTTGTCGGGTTCGTGTTCGAGGGCTTTGGCGATCAACCCGATGGCCTGTTCGAGGCGGTTGGATTGATAGGCGGCCAAGCCGAGGAGATGAAGGACATCGGCGTTGTCCGGGCGGATGTTGAGGATTTGCCTGTAAATGAGTTCGGCTTCGGCCAGCCGGCCGGCCCGATGATGTTTGACGGCCGTTTCCCTGTCGTTCCACAGCTCCCGTTCCATCCCTGGGTTCATGGGTTGATTTTGCCTCTGTCCGGCCGCCGTCAGCTTGCCGGGCGGGTCGTGTCGCTGACCAGGGATGCCGCTTTCACCCACCATTTGGGATGATTTTGCGTCAGTGCCGTGGCCGCTTGCGTGGCGGCGGCGGGATCGGCGAACAGGCCGAAACAGGTGGACCCGCTGCCCGTCATCCGGGCCAAGAGGACGCCTTGGGAAGCCTTCAAGGCCGCCAGCACGTCGCCGATGACGGGTTCCAGGTCCGTCGCCGCTTCCGTCAAGTCGTTGCCGCGTGTTTGCAGCACCGCCGCCAGTTCTTCGGCGGTGGCGACGGCGTCCGTGAACCGGGCCTGCCTTGAGAAGTCTCCGTTGCAACGACCGAACACCTCGGTCGTCGACAACGCCACGCCAGGATTGACCAATACCAGCCATGCCGGGGGCAGGGGCGGGGCGGCGGTGATTTCCTCGCCGATGCCACCGACGAAGGCGGCTTGGCCGTTGAGGCAAACGGGCACGTCGGCGCCCAGGCGTACCGCCAAGCCCATGAGGGCGTCACTGGCCGTATTCAGATTCCACAGGCGCGAGAGAATTTTCAGCGCCGCGGCGGCGTCGGCCGACCCTCCGCCCATGCCCGCCGCCACCGGCAGCCGTTTGGTAAGGCGGATCGCCGCGCCTTCCCCGACGTCCCATGTTTCGGTCAGCTCGCGGGCCGCCTTGAGGACCAGATTGTCGTTTGCCTCGGGCAGACCGGCGCCGAAGGGACCGTCGATGGCGAGACTCAAGTTTTCAGCCGGCGCGGCGCTGATAAGGTCCTGTACGCCGGCGAAAGCGACGAGGCTGTCAAGGAAATGATAACCGTCGGAACGTTTGCCCCCGACGTGCAGATAGAGGTTGATCTTAGCCGGCGCAATCGTCGAAACGATCCGATCAGCCATCGTCGCCATCTTTGGATTCGATAGTCAAACCGCGTTTGATTTTTTCGCGCAGAGTGGCGGTGAGGTTGGGCTTCGGGTCAAGGCCAAGCGCCCGGCGCCACTGGAAACGGGCCTCGTCGCCGCGGCCAACCCGCCAATAGGCGTCACCCAGGTGATCGTTGATGATGGGATCCTCGGGGCGCAGTTCCACCGCCCGCTCCAATTGGCGTACGGAATCTTCGTATTCGCCCAGCCGGTAAAGCACCCACCCCATGCTATCGATGATGTAACCGTCGTTTGGGCGCAACGCCACCGCCTTTTTGATCATCTCGCGGGCGCGGTCAAGGTTGACGCCTTGGTCGACCCAGGAATAGCCGAGGTAATTCAAAACGTAGGGCTGGTCAGGCTCAAACTCCAGCGCCTTCAAAAAATCGGTTTCCGCCCGTGTCCACATTTTGGATTGTTCGAGGGCGATGCCGCGGGCGTAAAGCAATGACCAGTGTTGGCGCTCCAATTTTTCAATCCGGTCAAAAGCCTGGTCGTATGCGCCAATCGCTTCCTTGAAGCGCTCATGCCGGCGCAGGATATCACCAAGGGCGATCAGGGGTTCCGCCCGGGCGGCGTCGGCGGCCATGGCGCGCAGTTGTTTCACCGCGTCTTCGGTTCGTTCCATTCTGTCCAGGTTGGTGGCCAGGCGCAGGCGGGCCGACCATGTATAAGGCGAGTTGCCTTTGATGGAGGCATAAATCGTGTTGGCGCTTTGCAAGCGATTCTGGGATTCGAGAATGTCGGCCAGCAATATCTGCATCATCGGAAAATCGGGTTTAATATGAAGCGCCAGGCGGCCAACCACCAGTGCCGTCACGCGGGCGTTTTGTTGTCTTAGCGAACTGGCTATGCCGAACAGTCCCTCGGCAATACCGTCGATGGTTGTGCCCACTTGCAAGGCGGGAACGTCGCCGCCTTGCAGCCGAGCCAAGGCCTGTTCAAGATGACGCGATTGCGGATTCTGTTGCATGTATTTTTGGTATAGGACCTTCGCTTTCCCGGCCTTGCCCGAGCGTTCGTAGAAAGCGCCCAAAATTTCCACGAGGCGCAACGACAGGCCGCCCTGGCCGTCGACGGCGGCGAGATAATTTTTCTCGGCCTCCTCGTAGCGGCCCGCCAACTCGTTGATCAGGCCGGCATGAAAATCGTGCAGGGCCTTGGAGCCGCCTTTCCGGGCAAGGGGTTCGAGGGCGTTCAGGGATTCATCGAATCCCTTGCCTTGTCCGACCCGCACCCAGGCAAGCACCAGCGGCGACAGCAGAGCGTCGACACCTTCGGCGGCCAGCTTCGATAGGCGTTCCTCGGCTTTGTCGAGGCGGTTCGAGAGGATGTGGTGAAGCACCAGCGTGAGATTGGCGAAAGGAGTCTGGACGTTGGCGCCGATGATGCGGCGGGCCAGCTCCGTGGCCTCTT
>JAUXMA010000234.1 GCA_030623425.1 Rhodospirillaceae bacterium | reverse complement strand
GCCGGCCTCGGCGCCGTCCAGGCTTTGGCGGGCGGCGTTGAGCCGTTGTTCGGTTTGCGTCCGGTCGATCTCGGCGACCGGCACCGCTTCCTCGGCCAGCAGGACGCACCCATCGGGCGACACCTCGGCGAAACCGCCGGCGACGAAAATGCGTTTGCCGACCTTGCCGTCCTGGTAAATATCGACGGTGCCGGGACGGACGGCGGAGATCAGCGGGGCGTGTCCCGGCAGGACGCCGAAATCGCCCTCGCTTCCCGGTATCACCACCATTTCCACGGGCCCGGCGAGGAGCAGTTTCGCCGGCGTGATCAACTCGAATTCGACGACATCGGCCATTCGCGGCTCCGTTTACGGAAGGCCCGGCCTCAGGCCGCTTCGGCGGCCATTTTCTTGGCCTTCTCGACCACCTCTTCGATGGTCCCGACCATATAGAAGGCGGCCTCGGGCAGGTGGTCGTATTCGCCCTCGACGATACCCTTGAAGCCCTTGATGGTGTCCTCCAGTGAAACCAGCACGCCTTTGGTGCCGGTGAACACTTCGGCGACAAAGAAGGGCTGCGAAAGGAAGCGCTGGATTTTCCGCGCCCGGGCGACGGTCAACTTGTCGTCCTCGGAAAGCTCGTCCATGCCCAGGATGGCGATGATGTCCTGCAGGGATTTGTAAGTCTGCAAAACCCTCTGCGTGGCGGTGGCGACTCCGTAGTGTTCCTCGCCGATGACTCTGGGATCCAGCATGCGGGACGTGGAATCAAGAGGATCGACCGCCGGGTAGATGCCCAGCTCGGCGATCTGGCGGCTGAGCACGGTGGTCGCGTCCAAGTGCGCGAACGATGTCGCCGGCGCCGGGTCGGTGAGGTCGTCGGCCGGCACATAGATCGCCTGGACGGATGTGATCGAGCCCTTTTTGGTGGACGTGATGCGTTCCTGCAGATTGCCCATGTCGGTGGCCAGCGTCGGCTGGTAGCCGACGGCGGAGGGGATGCGCCCCAGCAGCGCCGACACCTCGGAGCCGGCCTGGGTGAAACGGAAGATATTGTCGATAAAGAGCAACACGTCCTGGCCTTCCACGTCGCGGAAATACTCGGCCACGGTCAGGCCCGACAGGCCGACGCGGGCGCGGGCGCCGGGCGGTTCGTTCATCTGGCCGTAGACCAGGGCCGCCTTGGAACCGGGACCGTCCAATTTGATGACGCCGGATTCGATCATCTCGTGATAAAGATCGTTGCCCTCGCGGGTGCGCTCGCCGACCCCGGCGAAGACGGAATAACCGCCGTGCGCCTTGGCGATGTTGTTGATGAGCTCCATGATGATCACGGTTTTGCCGACGCCGGCGCCGCCGAACAGCCCAACCTTGCCGCCCTTGGCGTAAGGCTCGAGCAGATCGACGACCTTGATGCCGGTGATCAGAATCTCGGATTCCGTGGACTGGTCGACGAATTTCGGCGCTTCGGCGTGGATCGGCGCGGTCAGTTTGTGGCCGATGGGACCGCGTTCGTCGATCGGCTCGCCGATGACATTGATGATGCGCCCCAGCGTTTCCGGACCGACCGGCACCTCGATGGAACCGCCGGTGTCGGTCACTTCCAGGCCGCGCTGCAAGCCTTCCGTGGAATCCATGGCGATGGTTCGGACCGCGTTCTCGCCCAAATGCTGTGCCACTTCCAAGACCAAACGCTTGCCGTGGTTCTGGCAATTAAGAGCGTTGAGGATTGCCGGCAGATCACCTTCGAAATGGACGTCGACGACGGCACCGGTGACCTGGGTGATAAAGCCGATGCTGTTTTTCGCCATCGCTGATGCTCCTGTCCGCCCGGCCGCGTAAAAAAGTTGTTAAAGCGCTTCCGCGCCGGAAATGATTTCGATCAGTTCCTTGGTGATGGCGGCCTGACGGGTGCGGTTGTAGGTCAGGGTCAGGTCGTCGATCATTTCGCCGGCGTTGCGGGTGGCGCTGTCCATGGCTGTCATCCGCGCGCCTTGTTCCGAGGCGTTGTTCTCGATCAGCGCCTGAAACACCTGGGTTTCGATGTTGCGTGGCAACAACTGTTCGAGGATTTCCCCCTCTTCCGGCTCGAAGATGAAAGCCGCCGAAACTTGGCTTGTTTCCGTTTTTTTATCGTCCGTTCCGTCTTCGCTTGCCGGCATGGCGAAGGGGATGAGTTGCCGGCAAGTGACGATCTGCGTCATCGCCGATTTGAAACGGTTGAAGACCAAGGTGCAAACGTCGAAATCTCCCGCCTCGAACATGCCGATGATCTTATCGCTCACCTCTACCGCATCCGAATAGGAAAGGCGGCGGCGGCCGAGCCCAAGGATTTCCCCGCTGATGGCGTCGCTGAAATCGCGTTTGAGGGCGTCGCGCCCCTTGCGGCCGACGCAAAGGATCATGACGGTTTTTCCTTCCTCGCCAAGTTCCCTGGCCATCTTGCGGACCTCGCGGATGATCGAGGCGTTGAAACCGCCGCACAGACCCCGGTCGGCGGTGCAGGCGACGATCAGGTGGTTTTGCTCGGCCCCGGTGCCGGCAAGCAACGGCGGCGCCCCTTTGCTGTCCTTGAAGCCGCCGGCCAACGATTCCAGCAGATGATCCATGCGGGAGGCATAGGGTCGCGCCGCCTCGGCCGCTTCCTGGGCGTGGCGCAGTTTCGCCGCCGCCACCATTTTCATGGCCGAGGTAATCTTCTGCGTCGATGTGACGCTGTTGATCCGGACCTTCAGAGCCTTGAGGTTGGGCATGGATCGTTAATCCGTCTAACTCTTAAGGTCCGCTTAGGAAAATTTTTTGACGAAATCGTCGAGCAATTTGGTGAGTTTGGCCTCGGTGTCTTCCGAGAGCTCTTTTTCGGTGCGAATGGCGTCGAGGATATCCGCCCCGCTGCCGCGGGCGGCGTCCATCAAGGCGGTCTCGAAACGCGTCACGTCGTTGAGTTCGATGCCGTCGAGGTAGCCTTTGACGCCGGCGAAAATCGCCACCACCTGTTCCTCGACCGGGACCGGAGAGAACTGCGGCTGTTTGAGGAGTTCGGTCAACCGGGCGCCACGGGCGAGCAGCCTCTGGGCCGACGGATCCAAATCGGAGGCGAACTGGGCGAAAGCGGCCATCTCGCGATACTGGGCCAACTCCAGCTTGATCGAGCCGGCCACTTGCTTCATGGCCTTGATCTGGGCGGCCGAGCCGACGCGACTCACCGATAGGCCGACGTTCACCGCCGGGCGGATGCCCTTGTAGAAGAGTTCCGTTTCCAAGAAAATCTGGCCGTCGGTAATCGAAATGACGTTGGTCGGAATGTAGGCGGAAACGTCGCCGGCCTGGGTTTCGATGACGGGCAAGGCCGTCAACGAACCGCCGCCGTTGTCGTCGTTCATTTTGGCGGCCCGTTCGAGAAGGCGCGAATGCAGGTAGAATACATCGCCCGGATAGGCTTCGCGTCCCGGCGGGCGGCGCAAAAGCAGCGACATCTGACGATAGGACACGGCTTGTTTCGATAGGTCGTCGTAAAAAATGACCGCGTGCATGCCGTTGTCGCGGAAATACTCGCCCATGGTGCAACCGGTGTAAGGCGCCAGGAATTGCAGCGGCGCCGGCTCCGAGGCGGTGGCGGCGACGATGATCGAAT
>JAUXMA010000280.1 GCA_030623425.1 Rhodospirillaceae bacterium | reverse complement strand
TTTCATCCGCCTGGGCAGCGCCAGCGGCTCCATATCCATCGAACCCGAAAAAAACTATTTTACCAAACCGGTCACCCTCCGCGCTCCCAAGCCCACTACGACAACACCCGTTGCTCCGGCAAGGACCACTCCCCTCGGTCCCGTGAAAGAGCCGCCGGCCAAGCCGGACGAGAGTCTGTTTGACACTCTCATAAAACCTCCCGCCGCTCCCGAAGACCGCGCTCCCGGCAAACCCGGCGAGGGTCTTTTCGATACGCCCATCGGCAAACCTCCCGCCGCTCCCGGTTAACTTGGCGACGGCTGGGGCGTTGCGGCGGCCGACGGTAAAAATATCCTTTGCTGGTACGATGACCGGCTTTTGAAACGGTTCCGCCGCTGCTATAGTGGCCGGCGGGAGGCTGGCGGCGGACAGGCCCCTCGCCAACCCGGTCAGATCCGGAAGGAAGCAGCCGTAACGAGTTTAGGCCTGGGTCGATCGTTCAGTCTCCCGCCCGGCGGATTTTGCGCCGTTTGTCAAAAGAATCCCGGACGCCGATGACCGATCCAGATGGTTCCCCCGTGTCAGACTTATCGGAAGACCCGTCCGGGCGGAGGGAAACGGACGAATCCGGACAATACCTGGTCCTGGCTCGGAAATACCGGCCGTCCACTTTCGCCGGGCTGATCGGCCAGGAGGCGATGGTCAGGACGCTGACCAACGCCATCCGCTCGGGACGTCTGGCCCATGCCTTCATCCTCACCGGCGTCCGCGGCGTCGGCAAGACGACCACCGCCAGGATCATCGCCCGGGCGCTGAACTGCATCGGCGAAAACGCTCGTGGCGGCCCGACGCCCGAACCTTGCGGGGTATGCGAACACTGCCGGGCCATCACCGAGGATCGGCACGTTGACGTCCTGGAGATGGACGCCGCCAGCCGCACCAAAGTCGAAGAAATGCGCGAACTGCTAGACGGGGTATGCTATCGGCCGACCTCGGCCCGCTCCAAGGTCTACATCATCGATGAAGTCCACATGCTGTCGAAGCACGCCTTCAACGCTCTTCTGAAAACATTGGAAGAACCGCCCGAGCATGTGAAATTCATTTTCGCCACCACCGAAACCCGCAAGGTGCCGGTGACGGTCCTCAGCCGTTGCCAGCGTTTCGATCTGCGCCGGGTCGATGTCGAGACGCTTATCGCTCATTACGCCGGCATCGCCGAGAAGGAAGGTGCCAAGGTCACGGCAGCGGCGCTCCGCCTGATCGCCCGCGCCGCCGACGGCAGCGTCCGCGACGGCCTCAGCCTGCTCGACCAAGCCATATCCCTTACCAGCGGCGACATCGGCGAGAGCGGCGTGCGCGAGATGCTGGGGCTGGCTGACCGGTCGCGGTCGTTCACGATGCTGGAAGCCGTTCTCAAGGGCGATATCGTGACCGCCTTGCGGGTATTGGCCGATCAATACGAAGCCGGCGCCGATCCAGCGCAGATTCTGCAAGACCTGCTGGAAATCATCCACTGGGTGACGCGTCTCAAGGTCGCCCCCGACGCCGCCAAGGACGCGGGCGTTTCCGAAACGGAACGGGTGATGGGAACAGACATGGCCGAGCGCCTGTCGATGGCGGCTTTGGCCAGGGCATGGCAGATGCTGCTCAAGGGCCTGAGCGAGGTTAAGACCGCGCCCAGGCCGTTGCAAGCGGCGGAAATGATTCTCATCAGGCTCGCCTTTGTCGCCGACCTGCCGACACCGGCGGAAGCCCTCAAGGCGCTCGAAAAAGGGGACGGCGGCCCGGTCTCTGGCGCCGCTGCACCGCTCGCCTCCGCCGACTCGGCGGCCGAACAGGCCACCATCCATTCACCGCCGCCGGCCGAGGACCAACCCCGCGCCGCCTTTGCCGGCGGGGGTGAAACGGCGACCCCGGAACCGTCGCCGGAACCACCCACGGAGGCGGCAATCCCTTTGCCCGATCCCGCCACTTTCAACGAGGTGGTGGCGCTGACCGACGAAGCGGACGAAACAATCCTTCACGGCAACCTGATCAACAACCTGCACTTGGTCCGCTTCGAGCCGGGCCGCATCGAATTCCATCCCGGCGACCGCGCGCCTTCGACTTTGGCCCACGACCTCAGCCGTTTTCTCAACGAAAACACCCTCCGGCGTTGGGTCGTCACGGTTTCGAGTCAACCCGGCGCGGCGACCTTGCGGCAACGAGAAGAATCCGAAACCGCCGCCGCCAAGGCTGACGCCGCCGAACATCCACTGGTCCAGGCGGTGATGGAAACCTTTCCCGGCGCCGAGATCGAAAAGATACGCCCGGAGCCGCCGGAAAACGTTTGACGGGGAGTGGACCTGCCCTTCGAGGAAACGGCGGACCATCTCAAGTCGCTGAAGCAACGATCGCGCATGGTGCCGCATGACACCTGTTGCCGACCCTGCTATACATGAATGGTCTTGCCGCCAACACGTCGGGAGAAAGGAACCGTTCGCCATGAAAAACCTCGGCGCCATGATGAAACAGGCCCAGGAAATGCAGGCCAAGATGGCCGAGATGCAGGAGAGATTGGCCAATACGGAGATTGAAGGTTCTTCGGGCGGCGGGTTGGTCCGGGTCACGCTCACCGGCAAGTCGCAAGTGCGCAAGGTCAAAATCGATCCCTCGCTGATAGCCGACGGTGACGTCGATGTTCTTGAAGACCTTGTCGTCGCCGCCTTCAACGACGCCAGGGGCAAGATCGAGGCCATGTTGGCCGAGCAGATGTCCGAACTCACCGGCGGCCTGCCCATGCCGCCGGGCCTGCAACTGCCGTTCTAGGCGGAGAACAAATGCCGGTTTACGGAAATGACCGCGGGGCGGGTTTCCGGCCCTTTTCTTCGTCCTCCGCCTTCTGACATGTCCGGCATCGACAGGCTGATCGAGCTTCTCGCCAAACTGCCGGGGCTGGGGCCTCGCTCGGCCCGGCGGGCGGCGCTCTATCTGATCAAGCGCCGTGAGTCGCTGGCCGAGCCGCTGGCCAGGGCCTTGGCGGCGGCGGCCGAAAACATCGGGGCCTGTTCCACCTGCGGCAACCTGGA
>JAUXMA010000249.1 GCA_030623425.1 Rhodospirillaceae bacterium | reverse complement strand
CGGTCCCGGAAAACCAAACGACAGGCCTGGCGGTTTGGACGGTGGGCGGAAACTTTTGCCGCTTGGCATCTCAGGTTGCGCGGATACCGCATCCTGGCCCGCGGTTTTCGCACCGCCATGGGCGAGATCGATATCGTCGCCCGCCGGGGAAACACCCTCGCCATGATCGAGGTCAAGGCCCGCGAGAACTTGCGCCAGGCGGCGGAGGCCCTGGGCCGGCGGCAACAACGGCGGATCGCCCGGGCCGCCGCCGCTTACCTGGCTGCCCATCCCGCTTGCGCCGGCCTCGACGTTCGATTCGATGTGCTGCTGATCAGCCCCTGGCGGCTGCCGGCGCATCTTGTCGATGCCTGGCGGTGCGAGGAATAAGACGGCCTGGAAACATTCCCTTTCGGCCAAGTTCCGGGACATTTAGAATGGCGCGTAGAATGGCGCGGAATGGGTGCCGCGATGAACGCAATGAAAATGAAGGCGTCGCGAAATGCAATCGGATGGCCCGCAAAAGGCCGCGGTGGGTTTGCGGCCTGCTGGTTGGCGGCGGCGTTCGCGGCGGCCACGCCTGGGCTCGGCGGTTGCGCGGAAACCGCCGTCGGCACCGGCGCCGTCGTTGGTGTCGCCGCCTACGAGGAGCGCGGCGTCGAAGTCGTCGCCGGCGATCTGAAAATGACCGCCCGGCTCAAGGCCAAGATGATCGATCTCGATCCCGCCATCGCCGTCAAGGTCGGCGTCGAGATCCATGAAGGCCGCATCCTGCTGACCGGGATGGTGATAAACGAACAAACGCGCGCCGATGCCGTCGGCCTGGCATGGCAAACGCCGGGGGTCAAGGAAGTCTATAACGAAATTCAGACCGGCAAAGGCGTCGACGTCATGGATTTGGCGTGGGATTCCTGGATCACCGCCCAGGTCAAGTCGAAGATCACCTTCGATAAAAAAATCATGGCCATCAATTACGCCGTCGAAACCGTCGACGGGACCGTTTACCTGATCGGCATCGCCCAGGACAAAACGGAACTCGAGCGAGTGATCGCCCATGCGCGCAATGTCGCTTACGTGCGCAAGATCATCAGCCATGTGCGAATGAAGGAAACGCCGTGAAACCGTCGCCGGACATAAGGGCGAAACTGATCCACATCGGGGCCTTGCCGGATGGCCGCCTGGACCTGACGGAAACGGCCTTGACCCTGGCCTCCATTGAGCGTCCCGGCGTCCCCATCGAGCCTTACCGCCGGCATCTCCACCGTCTGGTCTCCGATGTCGGGGTCTACGCCGGCACTGGCGATCATCGGCGCGGCGGCGTCGAGCGGCGCCAGGAAGCGCTCGGACAGGTCGTCGCCAAGCGCTATGGTTATGGCGGCGCCGATGACGCATACGAAGACCCGGACAACGCCAACTTCATGCGGTTGATCGACCGCCGCCGCGGATTGCCCGTTGTTCTGGGCGTTCTCTATTTGCACGTGGCGGGGGCGCTGGGCTGGTCGATGAGCGGACTGGATTTCCCGGCCCGCTTTCTCGTCCGCCTGCAACACGAGAGCCGGCGCCTCATTCTCGACCCTTTCGACGGCGGTCGCGTCGTGACGCCGAAAGGCATGCGCGAATTGTTCAAGGCCGTCACCGGCAACCACGCCGAACTGACACCCGGCCATTACGCCGAGATGAGCAACCGCGACATCCTGCTCAGAGTTCAGGGCAACATAAAGTCGCACTTGTTGCGAGCCGAACGCTTGGAAGAGGCCCTGGAGGTCATCAAAACCATGCTCCTTTTCGCTCCCGAAGCGGCGGCCCTGTGGCGCGAGGCGGGGCTGCTCCACGCCCGCCTCGACAACGTCAAGGCGGCGGTCTCGGCATTGGAGGAATACATGCGCCACAATACCGGCGATTCGACCCGTTACCGCACTTCCATTCTGCTCCAGGAACTGCGTGAACGGTTGAGTTAAAGCCTATCCATAAAGATTAAAAATCGCCGCTTGTTTCGAAGCGGCTTTTCGGACGCGAAAACGGCGGGAAAGGACGCTCCAATGGGCTTGGCGGTAGCCATCCAGATGGACCCCATAGACAGCATCGACATCGACTGCGACAGCACATTCGTCCTGGCGCTGGAGGCGCAACAACGCCGCCATGAACTCTTCCATTACCTGCCCCGGGATCTGAACTTCGCCGGAAACCGGCTTTGGGCGCGGGCGCGGTCCCTCGGCCTGCGCCGCGAAAAAGGCGATCATTTCACTCTCGGCCCTTTCCGGCGGCTCGATCTTGCCTGCGTCGATGTCGTGCTCATGCGCCAGGACCCGCCTTTCGACATGGCCTACATCACCGCCACCCACCTCTTGGAACACATTCATCCCCGGACCCTGGTGGTCAACGATCCCCTCGAGGTCCGAAACGCTCCCGAGAAGCTGTTTGTCCGCCGCTTTCCGGAGTTCACGCCGCCGACCTTGATCTCAACCGATGGCGAGGAAATCGCCGCCTTCAGGGCCGAGCACGGGGATATCGTCATCAAGCCGATTTACGGCAAAGGTGGCGCCGGCGTCTTTCACATCGGCCCCGGGGACGACAACCTGAACGCCCTTCTGGAGATGCTCACCGAAGGCGCCCGCCAGGCCATCATCGCCCAGGCCTACCTGCCGCAAGTGCAAGAGGGCGACAAGCGCATCGTCCTCATCGACGGCGCGGCGGCGGGCGCCGTCAACCGGATTCCAGCCGAGGGGGAGGCGCGGGCCAACCTGCACGTTGGCGCCAAGGCCGTGAAATCGACCCTGACGGCGCGGGACATGGAGATTTGCCAAGCCATCGGCCCATCCCTCAAGGAACGCGGTCTGATTTTTGCCGGCATCGACGTCATCGGCGGCCATCTCACCGAAATCAACGTCACCTCGCCGACCGGCCTGCAGGAAATCAACCGCTTCGACGGCGTCCGCCTGGAAGCCCGCCTGTGGGACGCCATCGAGGCGCGGTTCGAGGCAACCCGGGAGTGAGGCGGCTCGATAATTAAGGTTTCTCCGAAACCCCCGGACCGCCGTCCAACCAAAGGCGGTGGTGTTTGCGTTCGCCGGCGCTTACAATCCCCCGATTCCGGGAGGGAGCCTTCAACCCATGGTCGCGCACGTCAACACGGTGGCTTTTTTGGGCATCGAAGTGCTGGATGTCGATGTTCAGGTGCAGATATCGTCGGGTCTGCCCACCTTCAGTATTGTCGGGCTGCCCGACAAGGCCGTCACCGAAAGCCGCGAGAGGGTGCGCGCGGCGTTGAATGCCTTGGGTCTGGCCCTGCCGCCGAAACGCATCACCGTCAATCTGGCGCCCGCCGACGTTCTCAAGGAAGGCAGCCATTTCGACTTGCCCATCGCCATGGCCCTGCTCGCCGCCATGGATGTGCTGCCCGGCGACGAGGTCGCCGAT
>JAUXMA010000059.1 GCA_030623425.1 Rhodospirillaceae bacterium | reverse complement strand
TCAAGCGGACGGCGCCGACCTCGAGGCCGCCGAGGTGGAGATCGACACGGACGAGCTCGGTGAGTTCTGGGAACCGCCACCTGACGACATGGGAGATTTTGATCGAATGGCCCATCAGTTCGGCGTTGGCGGCCCCGGGCTTCGCATTGCAAAGTTCATTTTCGTCTTGTTTGGTATTGTTGTCGGCATTGCCGGACTGGTATTTTTTGGTGTGGTGATCAACACTTTCCTTATATCCTAGCGTCAAAAAGTTTTGTCTCGGTGAGGTCCCACATCGTTGGACAGTTTGGCGGCGCGGTTAAGGTGTATTCCGTTTCCTTCCCATGCCGCCTAGGAACCGGCGCGGGATGCGGTCTTGCAGCCGGTTCCGGCGCCTATTTTACCCAGGCGATGCGGAGGATGTTGGTGGCGCCGGGGGTGCCGAAAGGGACGCCGGCGGTGATGACCACCTGATCGCCGGTGGCGGCGAATTCCTCGCGCAAGGCGATACCGACGGCCTTGTCGACCATTTCGGCGAATCTCTTCAAATCCGGGACCTTGACGGAATGGACCCCCCAGGCGAGGGCCAGCCTTCGCGCCGTTCCGATCCTGGGCGTCAGCCCCAGGATCGGCATCTTCGGCCGCTCGCGGGCGGCGCGGAGCGTCGTCGATCCGGTTGACGAGAAGGTGACGATGGCCGCCGCCGAAATCGTATGGGCCGCCTGCCGGGCGGCGGCGATGATGGCGTCGGCGTCGGTGGCCTTGGGGTGGCGGTGCTGAGCTTCCATGGCGGTGCGATAATAAGGATCGCTCTCCACCCTTTTGATGATCCTGTTCATCATCGTCACCGCCGCCACCGGATGATCGCCGACGGCCGTCTCCGCCGACAGCATGACCGCATCGGCTCCGTCGTAAACGGCGGTGGCCACGTCGGATGCCTCGGCGCGGGTCGGCATCGGCGCATGGACCATGGAATCCAGCATCTGCGTCGCCACGACGACAGGCTTGCCGGCCTCGCGGCAGGAATTGATGATCCTTTTTTGCAAGCCCGGAACGTCCTCGGGCGGGGCCTCCACGCCCAAGTCGCCGCGCGCCACCATCAGCGCGTCCGCCAGTTCGACGATTTCATCCAGGTGCTTGATGGCCAGAGGTTTTTCCAGCTTGGCAAGAACGGCGGCGCGGCCGGAGATCAGTTTTCTCGCGGCGATGACATCTTCCGGCCTCTGGACGAAGGACAGCGCCACCCAGTCGACGCCCAGCTTCAGCCCGAATTCCAGGTCTTCCAGGTCTTTGCCGGTCAGCGGCGAAAGGTCGAGGACGGCGCCGGGGACGTTCACCCCTTTGTGGTCCGATACCTCACCGCCGTTGACGACCTTGGTTTCGGCGAAATCCTTGCCGCAATGAACGACGCGCAGGAAAATCCTGCCATCGTCCAGCAAAAGGTTCATTCCCGCTTTCAGCGCCGCGAAGATTTCCGCATGCGGCAATTGCACGCGCCGGCTGTCCCCCGGTTGCTCTGAAAGGTCGAAACGAAAGGATTGGCGCGCTTTCAGCAGGATCTTTCCAGCGGCGAATTCGCCGACCCTGAGCTTCGGTCCCTGAAGGTCAAAAACGACGCCGATCGGACGGTTGTAGTGTTTTTCCAGTCGGCGGACGATCCTCAGTAGTTTTTTGTGCTCGGCATGGGTTCCGTGGCTGGCGTTAAGGCGGAACACGTCCGCCCCCGCCTCGAACAACTTGCCGATTTGGGCTTCGCTGCAAGTGGCGGGACCGAGAGTGGCGATGATTTTGGCGTTGCGGCGGCGTCTCATGGCCGAACAATAGGCACGAGGGGCGTCCTAAACCAGCGTCATTTTTCCCATTTCAGCCCGCTTCACCGATCAGAATGGCGCGGAAATCGTTGACGTTCGTCAAGGTCGGACCGGTGATCACCAGGTCGCCAAGGGCGGTGAAAAAACCGTAAGAATCGTTATCCTCCAGCATGGCCGCGGCGTTAAGGCCCTCCCTGGCGGCGCGGCCAAGAGTGTCCGGGCCGATGTGGGCGCCGGCGTTGTCGCCGCTGCCGTCGAAGCCGTCGGTATCGCAGGCGATGGCCCGCACTTCCGGTTGCCCGTTCAGCGCCAAGGCCAGGGCGAGCATGAATTCGGTGTTGGGCCCGCCGCGGCCATTTCCCCTCACCGTCACTGTCGTCTCGCCGCCGGAAAGCAGCAGACAAGGTAGACGTCCGCTCGCCTTCGCCTCCATGGCGAGCTTGCCCTGCAACCGGGCCACATCGCGTGATTCGCCCTCGATGGCGTCGCCGAGGATAATCGGCGCGAAGCCGGCGTTGCGCGCCGCCGCCGCCGCCGCCGCCAAGGCCGCCCGGGGTGTTGCCGTCACCACTGTCTCCGCCCGTGAAAGGCGTTCATCGCCCGGTTTCGGCGTCTCGCCCGAGCCACCGTCTAAAAACGAAGCGACGGCGGCGGGAAGGTCGATGGCGTACTTTTCCAACACCGCCTTGGCATCGGCGACGGTGGTGGGATCGGCGACCGTCGGGCCGGAAGCAACGACTTCCGGGTTGTCGCCGGCAACGTCCGAGATGATCAAGGTGAGCGTCTTCGCCGGAAAGGCCGCCGCCGCCAGCCGCCCGCCCTTGATCGCCGAAAGGTGCTTTCTGACGCAATTGATCTCGGAAATGGCCGCCCCCGACTTGAGCAGAGCTTGGGTGAGAGTCCTTTTGTCGTTTATCGTCAGGGCCGGCGCCGGCAGGGACAACAATGCCGATCCGCCACCCGAAATCAGGCAAAGAACCAGATCGTCCTCGGCCAATCCCCGCACGGCATCGAGTATCCGCCGTGCCGCCGCCTCTCCGGCGGCGTCGGGAACGGGATGGGCGGCCTCCACCACCTCGACCCGCCGGCACGGCACGGCATGACCGTAGCGGGTGACCACCAGACCCGAGAGCGGCCCCGGCATGTGCTCCTCCACCGCCCGCGCCATGCAGGCGGCGGCTTTGCCGGCGCCGACAATCACGCACCGCCCTTTCGGTCGGGGAGGCAGGAAGGGGGGCACCACAATCAGCGGGTTTGCCGCCGCCACGGCGGTGTCGAACAAGAATCGGAGGAACGTCTCGCCCACTAACTCATATTAACGAAATATTGACGACATATCATTCAAAATAAAAAATCCGCCGGCGATTGGCGAGTGCAGACGGAAACGGGTAGTATAGAGCAAATCCACATTGATGAATCGCCAAAGGCTTCTCATCAATGTGGAGAGTTTGCTCTAACTTATTGAAGTAGAGCGGATTCTGAGCAATTGATCGATCCCTTAGAAGTGGGTTCGATCAATCACGATACGCTCTAGCGCCGCCGGGAACATGAGGAAAAACGGCGATGTTGAAAAAATTCGTCTCGAAAGCGCTGTTGTCCGTCGTCATGGACAAAAAAGCCAGGGACAGGCTGGACACCGTCCGCAATGCCAAAAAGCCGGCAAGCCGCGAACAACATATCGAAACAATGCAGAACACTTTCCGCCAGGCCTTAACGCCCGAAGGCAAAAAAAAGATCGAATCGCTACGCGGAACCATCGACAAAGTCATGACCCCGGAACGTCAGGAATTGATCCGCGGCGCCATGAAGATCCACCGGGCCAAGATGAAAATCCTTGACGATCTCTCCGACGAGGATAAAAAGAAACTTTATGTTGCCGCCGTCAAGGCCTTCCTCCGCGAGGACAAGGGCAAAAGCTGAGCCCCACCCGTCCGGGAACATGACTGTTGCTTTATGAAAACCTGATGCGTCTTCGTTTGGTTCTATTGGCGTTTTTCCTGGGAACTTTGGTCATGACCGGAACGGCGGTGGCGGGCGAACTCAAAAACACGCTCTATCTGGACCTTAAATACGGTCGCGTGGTCATCGAAATGCGCCCCGATTTGGCGCCGTGCCACGTCGTCCGCATCAAGGAACTGGTGCGCCGGGGATTTTACGACGGGCTTCCCTTCCACCGGGTGATCGACGGCTTCATGGCCCAGACCGGCGACCCGAAAGGCGACGGCACCGGCGGCTCCGGGGTCAATCTGGCGGCCGAGTTCTCATCAGAACCCCACGTTCGCGGCACCGTCTCCATGGCCCGCGGTTCCGGTCCCGACAGCGCCGATTCGCAGTTCTTCATCGTCTATGCGACGGCCCCTTGGCTAAACGGCAAGTACACCGTCTGGGGCAAGGTGGTCGAAGGCATGGAACAGGTGGACAAAATCAAACGAGGCGAAGAAAACTCCAACGGCGCGGTCGACGATCCGGACAAAATCCTCCACTTGCGGTTTGCGGCTGGCGTTAAGGAGTAATTCGGGTTCCGCCGCCGGTGCCGGCCAACCGTGAAATACTCTCGGCGGCGGTTTTCCGCGCCCTATTCGGCCCGCTTCAGGAACGCTTCGATCGCCGCCAACGCCTTCGCCGCTTCCTTGCCGTTGGGGCCGCCGGCCTGGGCCATGTCGGGACGGCCGCCGCCGCCCTTGCCGCCGACCGCGGCGGCGGCGGCGCGGACCAGATCGACGGCGTTGATCCGGGCGGTCAGATCATCGGTGACGCCGACCACTAGAGACGCCTTGCCGTCGTTGACGGAAACCAGCGCGACGACGCCGGAACCCACCTGTTGCTTGAGTTCGTCGGCCAAGCCCTTGAGGTCCTTGGGCGGCGTGCCGTCGAGCAGCCGGGGCGAGTACCTGACGCCGCCCACCTCCTTGACCTCGCCGCTGCCGCCGCCGGTGGCCAGCGCCCGCCGGGCGTCGGCCAGGTCGCTTTCCAGTTTCTTGCGCTCGTCAAGCAACCCGGAAACGCGGGCGGGAACGTCGGCCGAGGCGATCTTCAACAGGGCCGCCGTTTCCCGCAGGACCGCCTCGCGGCCGGCGTAATAGTTTTCGGCGGCGGCGCCGGTGAGGCCCTCGATGCGGCGCACGCCCGCCGCCACCGCGCTCTCGGAGATGATTTTGAATAAGCCGATGTCGCCGGTGCGCCCGACGTGGGTGCCGCCGCAAAGCTCGACCGAGTAGGTCCCGTCGGCGTCCTCGCCGCCCATGCAAACGACGCGCACCTCGTCGCCGTATTTCTCCCCGAACAACGCCATGGCGCCCTCCTTGACCGCCTCCTCGGGCTCCATCAGGCGGGTGGAGACGGCGGAATTGCGGCGGATGCGGCCGTTGACCTCGGCCTCGACGCGGGCGATTTCTTCCCTATCGATGGCTTTCGGATGGCTGACGTCGAAACGCAACCGGTCCGCCGCCACCAGCGAGCCCTTTTGGACGACGTGATCGCCGAGCGCCCGGCGCAACGCCCGGTGCAGGAGATGGGTGGCGGAATGATTGGCGCCAATGGCCCGGCGCCGGTTGCCGTCGACTTGCAGGACGACCTCGTCGCCGACCCTGAGCGCGCCCTCCTCGACGCGGCCCAGGTGGACGAAAAGGTCGCCGACTTTCTTGACGGTGCCGGTGACCCTGACCCGGACGTCAACGCCGCCGCCCGCGATGGCGCCGGTGTCCCCCACTTGGCCGCCGGATTCCCCGTAAAAGGGAGTCTGGTTGACGACAATGGCGACCTCGGAGCCCGTTTTGGCTTCATCGATTCGCTTGCCGCCGATGACCAGGGCGGTCACCTGGCCTTCGGCGGAAACCGTTTCGTAGCCGAGAAACTCGGTGGCTCCAAGCTCTTCGCGGACGGTGTACCAGATTTCATCCGTCGCCACCTCGCCGGATCCGATCCAGGCCTTCCTGGCCTCTTGGCGTTGGCGTTCCATGGCGGCGTTGAAGCCGTCGACGTCGACTTCCATGCCCTTGCCGTGGAGCGCGTCCTGGGTGAGGTCGAGGGGGAAACCGTAAGTGTCGTAAAGCATGAACGCGGTCTCGCCCTCCAGTTCGCCGCCGGCGCCCAAATCCGCCGTCGCCTCGTCGAGAAGCCGCAAGCCCCGTTCCAGGGTGCGTTTGAACCGGGTTTCCTCGGATTTGAGGGTTTCGGCGATCAGCGCTTGGGCGCGCGTCAGTTCCGGGTAGGCCTCGCCCATCTGCGCCGTCAAGGCCGGGACCAGCAGCCACAACAGCGGCTCCTTGGCGCCGATCAGATGGGCATGACGCATGGCCCGGCGCATGATTCGGCGCAACACGTAGCCGCGGCCCTCGTTGGACGGCAGCACGCCGTCGGCAATGAGAAAACAGCTCGCCCGCAAATGGTCGGCGATGACCCGATGCGAAACCCTGTGCTCGCCGTCGGGCTCGGTCCGCGAGGCCTCGGCGGAAGCTTTGATGAGGGCGCGGAACAGGTCGGTCTGGTAATTGTCGTGCGTGCCCTGCATGACGGCGGCGGTGCGCTCCAGCCCCATGCCGGTGTCGATGGACGGCTTCGGAAGATCGACCCGCTTATCCGCGGTCAGCTGTTCATACTGCATGAAAACCAGGTTCCAGATTTCTATGAAGCGGTCGCCGTCCTCATCCGGGCTACCGGGCGGGCCGCCGGGGATGTGCTCGCCGTGATCGTAGAAAATCTCCGAGCACGGGCCGCAGGGGCCGGTGGCGCCCATGGCCCAGAAATTGTCCGAAGTCGGAATGCGGATGATCGAGCTTTCGGGAAGGCCGGCGATCTTTTTCCACAGCTCGAAGGCCTCGTCGTCGTCGGCATAGACCGTGACGATCAGGCGGCTGGCCGGCAGGCCGTACTCCTTGGTGATCAGGTTCCAGGCCAATTCGATGGCCAGGTCCTTGAAGTAGTCGCCGAAGGAGAAGTTGCCGAGCATCTCGAAGAACGTGTGGTGGCGGACGGTGCGGCCGACGTTTTCCAGGTCGTTGTGCTTGCCGCCGGCGCGGACGCACTTCTGCGACGTGGCGGCACGCGTATAGGGGCGCTTGTCGAGGCCGGTAAAGACGCTCTTGAACTGGACCATGCCGGCGTTGGCGAACATCAAGGTGGGGTCGTTGCGCGGCACCAGCGGCGAGGAGGCCACGACCTCATGGCCGTGGCCGGCGAAATAATCGAGAAACGCCTTGCGGATGTCGTTGACCGTGTGCATGGGGGTAATGTAGGCGCGGCGTCGATTGAACGGAAGGCCCAGGTTGTTCGGGGCAAGGCTTTATAAGGCGGGACGGTGTCGAGGTCGGCGGGAGCAAACCTTAACTCGCTTTCCTCGCTGTCCAAAGAATGCGGTCCACCTGGCTCGGCTACTACTCTCCCCAAGGTAAAATCCGAAGGCGAATTGCCTAATCCCTCACCCTGCCTCGGGCGGCGCTTTCGCCTGCAGCGTTTCGGCCTCGCCCTCGGCCGGGCCGTCGTCGGAGCCGCCGGTTGTATTTTCCTCGCCGATCAAGCCGGCGTTCTGGCGGATGGCGGTTTCGATGGCCGCCGCCGCCGCCGGGTTTTCCTTGAGATGGTCCTTGGCGTTCTCGCGGCCCTGGCCGATGCGTTGCGAGTTGTACGAGAACCAGGAGCCGGACTTCTCGACGATGCCGGCGGCGACACCCAAGTCCACCAACTCGCCGGCCTTGGAGATGCCCTCGCCGTATATGATGTCGAATTCGACCTTCTTGAAGGGCGGTGCCAATTTGTTCTTCACCACCTTGACCCGGGTCTGGTTGCCGATCACCTCGTCGCGGTCCTTGATGGCGCCGATGCGTCGGATTTCCAGGCGCACCGAAGAATAGAACTTAAGAGCGTTGCCGCCCGTCGTCGTCTCCGGATTGCCGAACATCACGCCGATCTTAATGCGGATCTGGTTGATGAAGATAAGCAGCGTGTTGGAACGCGAAACGGAGGCGGCCAGCTTGCGCAGCGCCTGGCTCATCAGGCGGGCCTGCAAGCCGACGTGGGTGTCGCCCATCTCGCCCTCGAGCTCGGCGCGCGGCACCAGGGCGGCGACGGAGTCGATCACCAGCACGTCGACGGCGCCGGAGCGGACCAGGGTGTCGGTGATCTCGAGAGCCTGTTCGCCACCGTCGGGCTGGGAGATCAGCAGATTGTCGATGTCGACGCCCAGTTTGCCGGCGTAGACCGGATCGAGAGCGTGCTCGGCGTCGATGAAAGCGCAGGTGCCGCCCAACTTCTGCGCCTCGGCGACGGCATGCAGGGCCAGCGTCGTTTTTCCCGACGCTTCCGGTCCGTAAATCTCGACAACGCGGCCGCGCGGCAGGCCGCCGATGCCAAGGGCGATGTCGAGGCTCAAGGAACCGGTGGAGATGACCTCTGTTTCGACGGTTTCGCGTTGGCCGAGGCGCATCACCGAGCCCTTGCCGAAAGCCCTTTCGATCTGGGAGACGGCGGCTTCCAGGGCCTTGTTCTTGTCCATCGTACCCTTTCCCACGAGTCGTAAAACGTTTTCAGCC